>NZ_JBEOVN010000183.1:0-14384 GCF_040295565.1 Streptomyces sp. NPDC002785
GAGGTGAGTGAAGACGCCAATCTCCACTACGCCCGGAGGTCCTCCCTTGATCAACTACCGACGGATGTGTGTCACCAACGTGTCGGCCGAGTACAGCTAGGACCAGGGTATTCACCGAGCCACGTCGAAAGCGGTAGCGCCGAGATTCAAGCCGGGAGCGACCTGCAAGAACGGTGATTGAGGCACAGCACTGGCGGCAGCCCCCGCGGCGACCCGTTCGGGTCGTGGCGGGGGCTGCCGCCGGGCTGTTATGGCCTCAGAAGAGGAGTTCACCGTCCGGGTAGCCGTAGCCGATCTGGGTGCGCGGGCTGTAGGAGCCGGCGCCGTCGCCCTGGTAGAACCAGAGGCCGCCGGTTGCGTCACGGCCGACGAGGTCCTCGTGGCCGTCGCCGTCGAGGTCTCCCGGCGAGGCGAGCACCGTGTAGGTCTGCCAGCCGTTGCCGATCTGGGTGCGGGGGCCGTAGGTGCCAGCGGTGGTGCCCTTGTGGAGCCACAGAGCTCCGGCGGGGTCGCGGGTGACGATGTCCGGACGGCCATCGCCGCTGAAGTCACCGGGAACCACGAGCATGTCGTAGCCCTGCCAGCCGGTGCCGATCTGGGTGCGGGGGCCGTAAGTGCCGGTGGCCGTGGCCTTGTAGAGCCACAGGGTTCCGGCGGCGTCGCGGGTGACCAGGTCCGGACGGCCGTCGCCGGAGAGGTCGCCCGCCGCCAGTACGGTGTTGTAGCCCTGCCAGCCCGCCTCAACCTGGACCCGGGTGGAGCCGGAGTAGGTGCCGGTGACGGGGTCTGCGGGGTAGCGCCACAGGGTTCCGGCCGTGTCGACGGCGAGGATGGTGGTGCCGTCACGGGTGATGTGCGTCATGCCGCCCCAGCCGGTTCCGACCTTGCAGGCACCGGCGACCGCGGCGGCATCGGCGCGGCCGGCGTAGCTGAAGAGGGCGCCCTTGGCGTCACGGCGGAGCATCTGTCCAGTGCCGGCGGCGGTGGGCCCGCAGTCGGACCAGTAGGCGGCGCCGCGCAGTGCGTTGTGGTCGGAGGCCAGGGGGTCCTTGGGGAGTACGTCCGCCTTGGCGTTCTTGAAGTGGCGCTCGGACAAGAACAAGTAGTCGATCTTCGAGTTCTCGAAGGTGGCCTCTCCGCTGCGGCAGCGCGTGCGGCCGTCGCCGCAGGGTGTGGCGACGAACTGGTCACGGTCCGTCTCGTCGGCCTCGATGAAGGTGCCGGAGCCGCCGTCACCGATGCCTGGCGCGTAGAAGGAGGATGCCGCCTTCGAGCGGGGGAGGGTGTTGAAGTCGCCGCCGAGGACCACCGGCACTCCGGCGTCCTGCCACTGCTCCGCCTGCGCGGCGAGTGTGTCGGCCTCCCGTTCACGCAGTGTGGCGTCGTTCCAGTAGAGGTGGACGGAGCACGCCCAGTTGGCGCGGGCCTGGGTGTAAGTCTTCACGCAGGGCACGGTTATGGGCTCTGATTCACCGCCCACGGTCAGGTCGAGGACCTTGGTTTCGGACAGCGAGCCCTTGACCAGGACGGCGTTGCCGTAGTCGGCTCCCCCGCATACGGCCGGGTTGCCGCCCGGCAGGGAGGTGGCGAAGAAGCCCTGGAAGCCCTGTGCCTGGAGGCGGGTGCGGATCGCGTCGAACTGTGGCCGGCACACCTCTTGGAGGTGAAGTTGATCGGCGTTCCAACTGGCGCCGGTCGCTTCGGCGACGACCGCGTCGATGCGGTGGGCGTTGTCGTACCCCTTGGCGTCCGTGCAGAAGTTTCCGCATATGTTGTAGCTGAGGAACCGCAGGGGCGGGGCGTCCGCGCCGGCGATGCTGTCAGCCTGGGCGGTGGGGGCGAGAGCGAGCGGGCCGAGGGCTCCGCCGAGCAGAGCCGCCGCAGTGGCGAGCGCTTTGCGCAGTCTCATGAAGTGCTCCTGGAGAGGGAGGGATGGGTGGGAAGAGCGGGGACCTGGGCGCGGGGCGGGGGCGTCACCAGCTCGTACCGAGCCGGACGCGCGCGGCGGCGCCCGGGAAGGAAGGTCCCGAGTAGCGGTAGAGGTGGTTGGTGGCCTTCTCGACCGCCAGCAGGTCCGGAACGCCGTCACCGGTGATGTCTCCGACTCCGGTGATGTTGGTCATGGCGTCCCAACCGGTACCGGTCTGTACCTTGGTGGCGCCGTTGTAGTTCGGACCCGAGTAGCGGTACAGATTCCCGTTCGACGCATCGACGGCAACGATGTCGGCCACCCCGTCACCGGTCAGGTCGCCGACACCGGTGATGCTGCTCATCGCGCTCCAGCCCGTGCCGATCTTCACGCGCGATCCGCCGGAGTAGGAGGGCCCGGAGTAGCGGTACAGGTCACCGGTGGCCCTCTCGACCGCCAGCAGGTCCGCCACCCCGTCGCCCGTAAGGTCTCCGACCTGCGTCAGGTTGGCCATGTGCGGCTCTGGGACGGACGGCTCGTCCGGGTAGGGGTCGGCCGGATCGCTGCCCAACCCGGCCGCCGGGCCGCAGGTCGGCCAGGCCCCCTGGCCCTGTTCGGCCAGGACCTTCTCTGCGATCCGGATCTGCTGTTCCTTGGTTGCCTGATGGGGGTACGCGGCGTATTGCCGGCCGCCGAAGGCGTCCCACGTCGACTTGAGGAACTGCAGCCCGCCGTAGTAGGCGTGGCCGGGCTCGTTGTAGCTCCAGTTGCCACTGGATTCGCACTGGGCGACCTTGTCCCAGGTGGCGACGGAGGCGGCCCCGGCGGGCGCTGCCGCAGGGGAGAGCAGGGTTATCAAGGCAAGCGGGACGGCGACGAAGGCCGTTCGGGCGAGGGCTGTGGGCGCGGGCGAAGGCATGGTGGTTCCTCGGGAAGGGGGCGGTGGGCGTGGAGAAGGACGGGCGGCGGGGCGCAGGATCCGTCGGGAACCGCCGCACACGAACGGGTGCGGCCGGGACCGGGCGAGCCCGCCGGGCGGGGGGGCAGGCTGTGCTCGGACCTGCCCCCGGGGGGGGCCTACTACCAGTTGGTGCCGATCTCGACCGCGCTGCCGCCGACGAACGACGGGCCGGAGTAGCGGTACAGCTTCTGGGTCGAGGCGTTGACCGCGAGCAGGTCCGGGACGCCGTCACCGGTGATGTCTCCGACTCCGGTGATGTTGGTCATGGAGTCCCAACCGGTGCCGATCTGGACCCTGGTACCGCCGTTGTAGTTCGGACCCGAGTAGCGGTACAGCTTCCCGGTCTCGGTCTCCACTGCGATGATCTCGGCTATCCCGTCCCCGGTCAGGTCGCCGGTGCCCACGATGGTGGAGTAGATGTTCCAGCCCGTGCCGATCTTCACGCGCGATCCGCCGGAGTAGGAGGGCCCGGAGTAGCGGTACAGGTCACCGGTGGCCCTCTCGACCGCCAGCAGGTCCGGAACGCCGTCACCCGTCAGGTCACCGGCCCCAACGATGTTCGTCATGGAATCCCAACCGGTGCCGATCTCCACCTTGGTGGCGCCGTTGTAGTTCGGACCCGAGTAGCGGTACAGATTCCCGTTCGACGCATCGACGGCAACGATGTCGGCCACCCCGTCACCGGTCAGGTCCCCGACTCCGACGATGTCGCTGATCGCGCTCCAGCCGTACCCGATCTTCACTCTCGCCGTGCCGCCCGTGAAGGTGGGGCCGGAGTAGCGGTAGAGATCGCCGGTCGCGGTCTCCACGGCTATCACATCCGTCACGCCGTCGCCGGTCAGGTCGCCGACCGCGGTGACATTGGTCATCCCCTTGTCGGGCACGGTCACCGGAATATCGGCGACCTTGTTGTAGCGGTACGGCTTGAATCCGTTGGAGGTCATGTAACTGCGGGTGTAAGTACTGCGGCGGGCATCGGTTCCCGGCCGTGCATGCTCGATGATGTCGGCGACGGTGTGACTGGAGTCGGTCCAGCCTGCGAAGAGCACCACGTGGGCGTTTATGTTGTTGAGCGCGTCGCCCGGCTGCAGGTCGTCGAGGCTTGCCAGCTTGGTGGAGTAGTTGGGCAGGGTCCACGTGGTCGCGCTGGTGGGCAGGTGCCAGGCCATGGAGACCAGACCGGAGCAGTCCGTGCGGTACAGCCGGCCCTGCTGGTCGCGGTACGAGGCCTGCTGGCTGTACGGAACCCCCTGGTCCACCCAGTACTGGGCCCGGTTGATCATCTCGGTACGGGTGATCGAGCCGCCGACGGTGGACGTTGACGAGGTCGCTGCGGCGGTAACGCTGGCGTTGGCCGACGCCGGGGCCGGGGCCGCCTGGCTCGGCGCGGTGACGCCCAGAACGACGGCGGCGAGAGTGGCGGTGGTGATGGCGCGGGCGGTGGTACGCATGGGTAAGTCCCCCGTGTGGGTGTGTGGATGAATGGGTGTGAGCAGCCCGGCGCAAGCGGGCAGGGTCATGGACGCCTCCGCTGCGGCCATGACGTGGCACGGATGCGCAGCGCGAAGCACGGCCCATGCGCGTCCTGCGGACGTATCGGCGGATACAGCCGGGGGGAGGCGGAGCGCTCGCCCCGGGCGGGGCGGGCCCCGGGTCGTCTCGTGGAGGGCGAGGGCGGTCCATTCGGGACCGGCTTGGCTGCGCGGGTGGCTAGACGGTGAGGCCGTGAGTGGCGATCGGCCCACGGGCCCGCAGGAGCAACTCCCGGATGTGGCCCAGTGCGGCCTCGTCGGAGGCTCCGGTGAGGAAGAAGGTGGCTTCCATCCCGTGCGGGACGGGCCGGATGACGATGTGCTGGACCCCGTCGCCCGGGGTGGCGTGCGCCCAGAGGAGATCATGCAGCAGGTGGGCGCCCTGAACGGTCGGGGTGGTGACGGGAGCGCCCTTCAAGAGGATGCGGACGATGCGCATGGTGGGCACGCGGGTCGCTGCGGTGGGGGAGATCAGTCCCAGCCGATGACGTCGGCCCGCAGCGCGTCCCGACCGCCGCCCGCGTCCGGCCCGTGGGCGGCGGCAGCGGCTTCGGTGGGGTGCACGTCCCAGCCGATGCTTGTCCCCACGGTGAGTGCGCCGAGGACGAGGGCGGAAGCGGCGGCAAGACGACGAATGGACATCGAGACAGGCATGGATATGGGCATGACATATTCCTCTTCGCGGGGCACCGCAGGCCGCGAGGCGTGAGAACGGTGACAGGACGACGTTCGCTCCGATCGGGTCGGCACCGGCTTCGCAGCCCGTGCTCTTCCCTCTCGGTGGACACCATCCTGGGCCGCCGGACTTCCGGGCTGAAGAGCTCACGCCGTTCACCAAGCTGTCATGGCACGATAGTGACAACAGCTGCCCGCTACACCGGTTCCGCTAGCGCGCTGCCCGGCCCGGCCCGAGCCGGGTCAGGGCCTGGGGGCGGGGGTGGCGGGGTGGAGCAGTCGTGCCGCCTCAAGGGCGGTGGCGACGAAGGGGCGGACGGCGGGGCTGTTGTACGACCTGAGCCAGACGAGAGCGCGGTCCAGGCGTGGCGTGCCAGTGAGCGGGACGTAGGCGATGCCCGGACGGGTGTAGAACCGGGTGACCTGCTCGCCGACCACGACGGCGCCGGTTCCCGAAGCGACCACTTGCAGGGCCTCCATGAACGTCTCTATCTCGGGGCCCGGGGCGATCGGCCTGCCTTGGGGCGTGCGGTCGGGCCAGAGATCCGAGAGCCATGCCCCGGGTTGCGCGCCGGCGACGCGCACGAGCTCGACCTCGGCGAGGTCCTCCGTGGTCACGCTTTCACGGCGGGCCAGGGCGTGGCTCGTGGGAACCGCCAGCATCCGCGCCTCGGAGAACAGCACCGGCCCTACGACGATGTCGGGTTCGCTGACCGGCAGGGCCAGGATCAGGATGTCGACCTCCCCCTCGCGAAGTCGCGCGAGGGCGTTGAAGAGCTGGACCTCACGGATGCGGACGCGCCAGCCGGGCTCGCGCTCGGGAAACATGTCGCCCGCCTGGTGGGCGATCTGGCCGGCGGCGGCACCCATGAAGCCGACCCGCAAGACCTCGACGGTCGCCCGGGTGCTGCTGACGGCGCGGGCGAAGGCGGCTTGGATCTCTTCGTACGCTGGCCGGACCTCGTCGTGCAGCCGGTGGCCAAGCGGAGTCAGACGGACGCTGCGGTTGGTGCGCTCGAACAGTTGAGCACCGACCTTGCGTTCGAGCTTCTTGATGAGCTGGCTGACCCTGCCGGTGGTCACGTGCAGACGTTCCGCGGTACGTCCGAAATGGAGCTCAGCGGCCAGCCCGAGGAACGCTTCGATTTCCAGGCGTTCGAGCACCCGCCCACCACCCCCTGTTGAGCCTGGCTAAACGATGGTTCCAGTATCTCTCCTTGAAGAGGTGGGTCCTGCCGGGCAGCCTGGCATCCGTGCACCACGGCCGCGTCCGCATGCGTCCCGGGGATGACGGAACGTTTCAGATACGACAGGCACGCTCGCTCGGCGCGTATGGGGGTGGGGGAAATGAACGACACCGTGGGGCTGGAAGTCCTTGGCCTCAGCAGAACCCAGGAGGCCGTCTACCGGAGCCTGCTGGCGGGATCGACCGAAGGGATCGAAGAGCTCAGCTCCCGCCTGACGATCTCCACCGGTGACGTGGGCGCCTGTCTGGAGCACCTCCTCGACATGGGACTGCTCCAGCCCTCGCGGGAACGGTCCGGCACGCTCCGAGCCGTCAGCCCGGACATCGGCTTCGAAATCATCCTGCGACGCCACGAAGCCGAACTCCTGCACCGCCAAAAACAGATCGCCCTCGGCAAGGAGATCGTCGCCCGCACCGTCGCCGCCTACACCCGGGAGCACGAGCCTGTCGACGGCGGGCCAGGAGAACGCCTGATCGGACTCGACACCGTCCAGCAGCGGCTCGAAAGCCTCACTCGTCAGCTCCGCGACGAATGCCTGGCCATCGAACCTGGCGGAGCACAGTCCCAGGCCAGCCTGGACGCTGCCCGCCCCCTCGACGAGAGCGCGCTGGACCGGGGCATCCGGTTCCTGACGGTCTACCAGGACACCGCCCGGAACGACCCCGCCACCCACGCCCACGCCCGCTGGATCAACGAGCGGGGCGGTCAGGTGCGCACCATAGCCGTCACCCCACCCCGCCTGATCATCTTCGATCGCCGCACCGCGATCGTCCCCATCGACCCCTCCCACACCCGCAAGGGCGCACTGTGCACGACCGCCCCGGGAATCGTCTCCGCACTCGTGGCCCTGTTCGAGCAGACTTGGGAGAACGCCCTGCCCCTGGACACCGACCCCCGTGCCGACAGGGACGGCACGGGCCTGACCACCGCGGAGCGCGGCCTGCTGCGGCTGCTCGCCTCCGGCGTCACGGACGAAGTGGCCGGCAAGCGCCTCGGGGTTTCCGTGCGCACCGTCCGGCGTCAGGTGGCCGCTCTGATGGAGCGCCTCGAGGCCACGAGCCGCTTCGAAGCGGGCCTGAAGGCGGCCCAGCGCGGCTGGTTCTGAACTTCTGGGATGCGAGATCGCGTGGGAGGACATCCATGAGGTCCGGCCCCGCGCACCACCTCATTCTGAGCTGTACTGAGATTTGTGGAGTCCTTGATGCCAGGGTTACGGTCCTGGCGAAGGAGAACCACCAGCACCATGGCAGCACCGCGTAAATATCCGGACGAACTGCGCGAGCACGCGATCCGCGAGGTCCGTACCACCGGCCGCCCGATCGCGCACGTCGCGAAGGACCTCGGCATCCACAAGGAAGCTCTGCGCGGCTGGGTCCGGCAGGCCGAGGCCGATCGTGGCGAGCGGGACGACCGGCTCACCACTGCCGAGCTTGGCGAGTTGAAGCAACTCCGCAGGAAAGTAGCGGAGTTGAGGCGAGCGAACGAGATCCTCAAAGCCGCCTCGGTGTTTTTTGCCCAGGAGATCGACCGTCCCCGGACGAGGTCGAGCAGGTGATCGACCACCTGCGTGGACACGGCCTCGGGGTCGATCCCGTCTGCCGGGTGCTGGAGCCGTCGCCGTCGCCGTACTTTGCCCGCAAGAAGCGTCCGAAGTCGGGCCGCCGGCTCCGGGACGAGCAACTGATGCCGCTTATTGAGGAGGTCCACGCAGAGTCGGGCGGCACCTACGGCGCCCGCAGGATCACGCGGGCCCTGGGGCGCAAAGGTGTGGTCGTGGCCCGCTGCACCGTCGAGAGGCTGATGGCCGGGCTGGGCCTGGAGGGCGTCATCCGTGGCCGGCGGCGCCGGACCTGGTCGACCGCGACTTCACGGCCTCACGGCCGGATCAGCTGTGGGTGGCGGACATGACGTATGTCCGCACCTGGTCCGGGTGGGCGTATGTGGCGTTCGTCCTGGACGTGTACTCGTGGATGATCGTCGGCTGGCAGGTCGCGAACCACCAATTGACAAGTGATCTTGACTGATCCGCCAGAACCAGACCTGTCGTGGATGACTGGCCGCGTACGGTCTCCAGTTGCCCTGGCATCGGGGCGGTTCGCCACCAATCGAACCCTGAGTAGTCTGGCGGTTGCGGACCGTGCCCGACTGGGTGCGGGTCCGGGACTTGTCCGATTGCGAAGGAAGCCCGGCATGAGCGAGATCGACTTCGACGGCCCCACCGACACGGTGTGGGACAGCTACCTGCTGGACAGGCTGCTGGATCCCGACGGGAGCAACGACGGGAAGACCTCCGCCCCGAGCGCCGCGTTCCTCGTCCTCGTCGACGATGACGGCGTGCCCAGCCGGCGTGCCACAGGCGCGTCAGGTCGGCCCACCCGGACAGGCCGCCGGCGTACCACAGGTGGGCGCGCGGATGGCGGCCCGCGATGCGGTCGAGGATGTGCCAGGGGGGCGGGGTGCGGTGGGTGGCCGCGCGGGCGTCGGTGATCAGGACGGGCTGAGTGTTGCCGGTGGCGTCGAGGAGGGCGTCCAGGGCGTCGGTCAGCGCCACGCTGGTGGTGCGGGTGAAGCCGTCGGTGACGATCCGCCCGTCCACGGCGTCGAGGGACAGCATCAGTTGTCCGGCGGCGGCGAGGGTGGTGAAGTCCGGCCAGGCGTGCGGGTCGAGGCGCCCTTCGGGGAGAAGGCCGGTGGAGCCGAGCTGGACACCGGCGGCGCCGGCGTCCAGGAGACGGCGGACGGCCAGGTCGCCCGGGGCCAGGCGACCGCCGGCCCACAGCCTGCCGGGGTGATGGCGCACGGCCGTCTCCAGCAGCGCGGTGCTGGAGCTGGTGCCGGTGGAGCGGTCGAGGTCGATGACGGCGGTGGGCACGTCGTCGTCGAGGAGGTCGGCGAGCAGCCGTCCCGGCGGCAGGCCGGGGAGGGAGGTGACCGTGCCATGGCGGACGTCGACGTTCACCCGCCACGGGCCGCTCGGCCCGGCCGGGGCGGGGGCGGCCGTGGCGGTCACCGGGGTGGGGGCGGGGGGCATGTGGGCGCCTCCGGGTTCAGGCGGCAGCGAGCGCGGCCGGGCGGGAAACGGGCGGTTCGTTCCAGGAGGCGGCTTGGGCGAGTTCGGCCCGCATGGCGGCCAGTTGACCAGTGGTCCAGGTACCGGTGCTCACCGCGAGGTCGAAGCTGGCGGCCATCTGCCGGTGCAGCGTGCCCGCCGCACGGTGGGCTCCGTCGCGCAGATAGGCGCCGGTGTCGCCGCGCAGCAGGTGTCCGGTCAGGCGCGTGTGGATGCTGTGGTGCAGGTTGGGGCGCAGGCTCGGCAGGTCGGCGGCGTCGGCGATGTCGTGCCGGCCGGAGCGGTGGTAGAGAGTCCAGGCGGATTCGACGCTGCGGGTGAGGGCCCGCCCGCCGAGCTGTTCGACCAGGGCGCGCGCGGCGCGCAGCGTGCTGCCGTAGCCGACGTTGTCGTCGATGACCAGCACGGTCGCATCCCGGGCCGCGGCGCTCAGGCGGTCGCGGTAGGTACGGGGCGCGGTAGCGCGGTGGCGGACGGTGCCGCCGGCGCCGAGGTAGGCGACGTTGCCCTGGTCGTGGAACCCGAGGCGGACCAGGTGCACGTCGATCGGCCAGCCGAGCAGGGCGGGAAGGACGGTCCGGGCGGACAGCGCGAGAGACAGCACCGTCGAGCCGGGCAGGAGATCGGCCAGGGACTGGGCGGTGATCCACCCGCCCTGCAAGATCCCCACCAGCGTCACCGCACCGGGGTGAGCGCGGCGGATCTGCCCGGCCACGTCAGCGGCCATCTGCTGGTAGGCCAGCCAGGACACCATGCGGGCCCGGCGGCCGGCCACCGCGGTGAACACCAACTCCTCTACCGGCACTTCGGCTGACGTGGCCGGGCGCGGGCGGTCAGGCATCGAGGACCTCCGGGGCGTAGCGGTGCCACAGCAGCGCCAGCAGCCGGTCCGAGCCGCCCGCCACCCGCGCGAACGCCTCCTCCTGCGGATCCACCGGACCGCTGTCGGCGCCGAGGGGAGGGGCGGGAGCCTTGGCGGCGTGCCCACAGGCTCGGCGCGGGCGGCAGCGCCCCGCCCACGGCGCGCAAGGCGGTCTCCAGGCCGGCCAGGTGCTCGCCGACCCCGCGGCCGAGCGCGGTGATCTCCTCCGGGTGGTTGAAGGGCGTGCCCACGTCCAGCGTCAGCGGCACCAGGTACACCGCGGCCGGCATGCCGGTCAGGGCCCGGCGCAGTCCGGCGTGGGTGCGGCCGGTGAACACGCTGTCGTCCAGGTGCACCACCACCTGCCCGTCCGCCTCCAGACTTCCGGTGCGCCACGCGGTGCCCGAGACCCGGGCCATCTCCTCCTCGTGGACCGAACCCCGGGCGAGGGCGAGGCGGACCCGGCCGCGCTGACCGCTTGGCAGCATCCCGGCGAGCACCGGGCCCGCGGCCATCGCGCCGAACGCCTCGCTGACCAGCAGCACCGGCGCGCCCGGATGCGCTGCGGCCAGCGCCAGCCAGCGGGTCTGGGCAACTGCGGCGATCTGCCACAGCACGTCACCCTCACGTACGGCGCGTACCGCGTCCGCCGCGACCTCGGGCCCCTCCAGCGCCCGCGCCACCTCGCGCAGGACCTCCGGGATCCGGGCATCAGCGGTCAACGCGGTCGCCCGCTTCGCCCACGTGGCCGGTTCGCATGGGCCGGCCGGGCATCCGTCCGGCTGCCACCGGTTCCAGGCCGCCTCGGCCAGCAGCGCGCCAAGCCCCTCCAGAACCTCGTCCAGCACCCCGGCCGCCCCTCCGTGGCCAAGGACCGCGGCGCTCCACCGCGCGGTGCACACGTCCTGCACTGCCGATTCCAGGAACGCCAGCCAGGCCAGCCACGCGTACCACCCGGCCGGTTCCCGCGCCGCAGGTTCCGCCAGCGGGCGGGCGAACTCCGCGTACCGGGGCCACCGCCGCTGAATGGCGGCGAACCGCCGGCCCGGCGCCGGAGTGCGGCCGGGCAGGTACATCTGCGCGTCGGCCGCGTAGTAGCCGAAGCCCCGCAGATACACCCAGCCCTCGCGCACCACACGGTCGTCGAAGAAGGCGCGGGCCACCTGCGGGAGGTGGTCCTCCAGCCCGGCCGGAATGCGGAAACCGCCGCCATCCGCCAGGTGCTGCGCCACCGGGTACTCCGGCGGGGGCAGGCTGATCCCGCCCCCGGCCTGGAGCGCCGCCGTCCAACCGCGCTCCATCTGTCGGCGCTGCGCGGCCATCTCCCGCGACCAGCCGAACAGCCGCTGCCGAGCCGACTGCGCGACGCCCGCTCGCCAAGTCTCGCCGGTTTCGACCGGCTGGGCGACGGCGGCTGCGCGGGCGATCATGCCGCCACCGGTCGGGCCAGGGCCTGCGACGCCTCGGCGAAGGCGGTGGCGTAGGCGTCGATCGTCTCTTCGGTGTCCTCGCCGGTGACGCTCACGCTGATCCGGCCCGCGTTGTAGGCGCTCTCGCCGTGGAAAGGCCCGAGCAGCCGTGGCCGCCAGGTCCCAGCCGCCGCGCGCAGCGGGACCGGACGCGTGAACAGCGGCATCCCGGAAAGCGAGCCAACCGACGGGTAGTGCGCCGGAACCCCGGCGTCCTGCAGCCGCCGCAGGTAGCCGTCGACGTCCACCCCTGGTTTCAGCTCGCCGGGCTGGATCTGCGGCCGGTAGGAGAACCAGCCCCCCATGCCGACGCCGGGTCGCACCACCGGTGCCCGCACCCCCGACAGGCCCTCAAGGCCCAGGCTCAGCCGCTCCAGCAGCGCGCGGCGGGCCGCCAGGCGTTCCACCAGGTCCTCTGCGTTGGCCAGACCCACCACCGCGGCCAGCGGATGCATCCGCATCTTCAGCCCCAGCCCGGTCTCCCCGAACGCCGCCAGCTCCGGGTCCTCCAGCAGCAGGGCCCGGCCGCGGTAGTGTCCGGCCAGCAGCGCCCGCTCGCGCCACTGCGGACGCGCGGCGCTGAACAGGCCGCCTTCACCTGCGGGCCAGGACTTCCTGTCCTGCATGCTTCCGACGCAGATGTCGCCGAACGTCCCCACCCGCTGTCCGTTCAGCGTCGACAGGTAGGAGTGGCTGATGTCCTCGATCAGGTGAAGGTCCCGTTCGCGGCAGATCCGGGTGATCTCCTCCATCGCGGCGGGATGCCCCAGGTAGTGCGTCACCGTCACGCACCGGGTCAGCGGGGTGATTGCCTCCTCCAGCGCCGCCGGGCACAGATTCCCGGTGTCCGGCTCGACATCGACCAGCACCACGTTGAGCCCGGCGTGCAACGCAGGGCTCAACGAGGCGTGGAACGTCGTGACCGGCCCGATCACCTCCGAGCCGGGCGGCATGTCCAACGCGAGGTAGGCCGCGTGCAGCCCGGCGGTGCCCGAGGAGAACGACAACGGGTCCGGCAGGCCCAGAATCCCCTCGATCCGCTGCTCCAGCTCTCCGATCACGCCGGAGCCGTCCGCCACCGACAGTGGCCCTCCCTCGCGAACGTAGTCCGCGAGCGCTGTCGCGATCCGCTCGCGCGGCGGACCCGGCTCGAAACGGTGCGGCATGGCGTCCTCCAACTCCCGCGCACCGGCGGCCGGTGGGCGGCCGTACGCGTTGTGACAGGTGGCGGCGACGGCCCAGATGAAGGCCGGCCAAGCCGTCGGCGCGGTCGGCCGGCGGCGGGCTCACCAGCACACAGCGTCTGAAGAGGCCACAGCAGAGGGGATCGGAGAGAACGTTGAGAATTTCGTGGCGAGAGCGAGAAAAGCCGAGAATTCGCGCCTCACACGGAAGACCTGACGTAACGTCCGGACGTGATGACCCTCCGCGACGCAGCGTCGACGGACGCCGGGTCGGCGTCCGCGCCCCTCTCGAACCAGGCCCTTGCCACCGCCCTCCGGGCAGTTCGGTGGACACCCCGTGATCTCGTCCGGGCCCTCAACCCCCGCCTGGAGGCTGCCGGCCAGCCCACCTTGCACCTGACCGCCGGCCGGGCCTGGCTCAACGGCACCAGGCCCCGCTCCGCGACCGTGCGCCGGCTCGCTGCCACCGTCCTCACCGAGGCCACCGGCACTACCTCCACCGCTACGGACCTGTGGGGAGAACCAACTGCGGGTGCCGCCAAGCCCGAGAAGACCGCCACCGACGACCTCGTCGGCCGCCGCTCGGTCGCAGACGTCCTGGCCACCGCCACCGCGTGGACCGCCACCGACCCGCGAGAGCAAGCCATCCTCCACCCGGCAGGCGAAAGTCAACTCCTGAGCGCCGTCTGGGACGCCACCCGGCAAAGCCCGCAACGCACCGCAGTTCCGGGCACCCAGGAGCAGGTCCCGCCCGAGTTCGTCGACGTCCTCGAAGGCCACCTCGGCCGCCTGCGGCGGCTGGACGACACCGCCGGAGGCGGAGCCCTGCCCCAGCGGTACGTGCGCTTCGAACTCGCCGGCGTCCTCGATGTGGTCCGCAGCAGCAGCTACACCACCGACGTCGGCACCCGCCTCCTCGCCACCGCCAGCGGCATGGCCCAGCTCAGCGGGTGGATGGCCTTCGACGCCGACCTCAACGCAGCCGCCCAGCGCTACCAGCTCCTCGCGATCCGCCTCGCCCGAGCCGCCGGCGACACCACCACGGTCGCCAACGTCTTAGGCATGCTGGCCTACCAGCACGCCGCGACCGGCAAGCCCGCCGCCGCCCTGCGCTACGCCGAAGCCGCCGTCGACCACACCGCCCGCAGCAGCCCCATCGTCCGCGCCCGCGCCTGGGGCAGCATGGCCACCGCTCACGCCGCCGCCGGCGACATCAGCGCCTTCCGGGACGCCACCGACCGCTGCCGGACCCTCCTGGAACACCGCCGCGACGACGACCCTCCCTCCCTGTACTACTTCACCCCCGAACAGGTCTCCGCCGAGGCCGGCCACGCCCTCGTCGAACTCGCCGCCACCAACCCCGCCCACACCAGGCGCCTCCTAGGGCGCGTATTGAGTCGTGATCAATGGGGTGGCTCGGGCCAGGTCTTTGATCCAGATCATCGAGGCGCGTAGGTGGAGGCCGGCGAGGTAGC
>NZ_JBEOVN010000184.1:0-14317 GCF_040295565.1 Streptomyces sp. NPDC002785
TTCGAGCCCGTCCGGCGATCGACGTATGAGAGCGGTTTCCCGGCGGACCCGGGCGGTCAGCCCGCTGCGGCGGGCTGAGGCTGCTCGGCCGCCGGGCCGGGGACCGTGGCGGCGGCCACCGGGCGCTCGCGCAGCGACAGCAGCACCCGCACGACCGCGATCCACACCAGGCACGAGCCGAACATGTGCAGGCCGACGAGGATCTCCGGTGTGTCCGTGAAGTACTGGACATAACCGATCACGCCCTGTCCCAACAGCACCAGGAAGAGATCACGGGCGCGGTGGAGCGGACCGACCGGCGCGTCCACGGCCTTCAGCACGAACCAGAGAGCGACGGTCAGCGCCACCACGGCCCAGGCCAGGTCGGCGTGCAGCTGCGTGATCATCTTCCAGTCGATCGGGATGCGGTGGACGTCGCTGGAGTCACCCGCGTGCCGTCCGGCGCCCGTGACGACCGTGCCGACCGCGATCAGCAGCCCGGCCACGACCACGAGCAGCCAGGTCAGCTGGGACACCGCCTTGCCGACTAGCGGACGGGGCGCCGCGTCGCCCTCACGGATCCGCTGCCAGGTCACCATCGCGACGGTGAGCAGCGCCGTGGAGAGCAGGAAGTGCGCGGCGACGGTGTACGGGTTGAGGCCGACCAGCACCACGATGCCACCGAGCACCGCGTTGCCCATGACCACCCAGAACTGCGCCCAGCCGAGCCGGGTGAGGCTGTGGCGCCAGGGCTTCGCGGACCGGGCGGCGATGATCGCCCACCCGACCGCCGCGCACAGGACGTAGGTCAGCATCCGATTGCCGAACTCGATGGCGCCGTGGAAGCCCATCGCGCTCGTCGCCGTAAGGCTCTCGTCGGTGCACTTGGGCCAGGTCGGGCAGCCGAGGCCGGAGCCGGTCAGCCGTACCGCGCCGCCGGTCACGACGATGAGCACGGCCATGACGACGGCCGACATGGCCGCACGGCGGACCGTGCGGGGGGACGGAGTCCATCGCTCGGCGATGTAGAGGAGCGGGTTCCGCACGGCTTGAGCGACTTCGGCTCGGGTCAGCTTGGGCACGCGCACCATCGTAGGCGGCGGCTTGTGCAAGCTTTCACGAGGGGGACGAGTTACCCCGAAACGTCGACGGAACGCATCCGCCGGCTCACTCCCAGCGGAAGAACTTGGCCGCCGCGCCCAGCCCGAGCACCGCCCAGACCACGAGGATGCCGAGGTCGCTCCACGGCATCGACGCGCCGTGCTGGAGCACATCCCGCAGCCCGTCCGACAGCGCCGCGATCGGCAGCAGCCCCAGCACCGACTGCACCGCGTCCGGGAACTTGTCCAGCGGCACGATGACCCCGCCGCCGACCAGCAGCAGGAGAAAGACCAGATTGGCCGCGGCGAGCGTCGCCTCCGCCTTCAGCGTCCCGGCCATCAGCAGCCCGAGCCCGGAGAAGGCCGCGGTGCCGAGCACGAGCAGCATCAGGACGGCGAAGGGGTTGCCGTGCGGCGACCAGCCCAGCGCGAACGCGATCACCGTGAGCAGCACCACCTGCAGCACCTCGGTGACCAGTACCGCAAGCGTCTTGGCGGTCATCAGCGCCCAGCGGGGCAGCGGCGAGGCACCGAGCCGCTTGAGCACCCCGTACCGCCGCTCGAAACCGGTGGCGATGGCCTGGCCCGTGAAGGCCGTCGACATCACGGCGAGCCCGAGAATGCCCGGCGTCAGGAAGTCGACGGACCTGCCCGCCCCCGTGTCCACGATGTCGACCGCGCTGAACAGCACCAGCAGCAGCGTGGGGATGATCACGGTCAGCAGCAGCTGCTCGCCGTTGCGCAGCAGCATCCGTGTCTCCAGCGCGGTCTGCGCGGTGATCATGCGGGACAGCGGGGCGGCGCCCGCCTGCGGGGTGTACGTACCGGCGCTCATGCGCGCAGCTCCTTGCCGGTCAGTTCCAGGAAGACATCCTCCAGGGTGTGACGCTCCACGGAGATGCCGGACGGCATCACTCCGTGCCGCGCGCACCAGGAGGTGACGGTGGCGAGCAGCTGCGGGTCGACGTCGCCGGTGATGCGGTACGTGCCGGAAGTGACCTCGGCCGCTTCCGTGCCGTCGGGCAGTGCCTTCAGGAGGGAGCCGAGGTCGAGATCGGGGCGTCCGGTGAAGCGCAGGGTGTTCTCGGCGCCGCCGCGACAGAGGGTCTCGGGGCTGCCCTGGGCGATGACCTTGCCCGCGTCGATGACGGCGACGTCGTCGGCGAGTTCCTCGGCCTCGTCCATGAAGTGCGTGGTGAGGACGACCGACACGCCGTCGGAGCGCAGCTCCCGTACGAGATCCCAGGTGGACCGGCGGGCCTGCGGGTCGAGGCCGGCGGTCGGTTCGTCCAGGAAGACCAGTTCGGGGCGGCCGACGACGGCCATCGCCAGGGCGAGCCGCTGCTGCTGGCCGCCGGAGAGCCGGCGGTAGGCCGTGCGCCCGCAGCTGCCGAGGCCGAGGCGTTCGATCAAGGCGTCGACGTCCAGCGGATCGGCATGGAGTTTCGCCATGTGGCGGAGCATCTCGTCGGCGCGTGCACCGGAGTAGACGCCGCCCGACTGGAGCATCACACCGATCCGGGGGCGGAGCTTCGCGGCGTCGGCGACCGGGTCGAGACCGAGGACCCGTACCGTCCCGTCATCCGGGCGGCGGTAGCCCTCGCAGGTTTCTATGGTGGTGGTCTTGCCGGCGCCGTTGGGGCCGAGGACGGCGGTGACCGCGCCGGTGCGTACACACAGGTCGAGGCCGTCCACAGCGGTCTTGGGACCGTACCGCTTCACCAGGCCACGGACCTCGACAGCGAGGTGCGGCGCGGAGCGCCTCGATGGGGGGTGGCGGCCGGGTGACGGGAGGGCGGGCTCGCTCTTCATGGCCGGTAAGTCTAGGCAGGGGCGGAAAGGCACCGTCTCCCGGGGCCGATTTAGGTAACCCTAAGTGATCAATGGCACCGTAGATCGTTTCGGACCGTGGTTGTCAGGGCCGGATGAATTACGCAACAATGGCGTTGTGAAATACGCTGGCGAGGCTCCGCAGGAGGAACTCGCGACCGGAGAGCGCTCGACGCGCAACCGGGTCGCGCGCTCCATCCTGGACCACGGCCCGTCCACCGTTGCCGACCTGGCGAAGCGCCTCGGCCTCACCCAGGCCGCGGTCCGCCGCCATCTCGACGCCCTTGTCTCCGACGACGTCGTCGAGGCCCGCGAACAGCGGGTGTACGGGGCGCGGACCCGAGGCCGCCCGGCCAAGGTGTTCGCCCTCACCGACTGCGGGCGGGACGCCTTCGACCAGTCCTACGACAAGCTCGCCGCGGACGCGCTGCGCTGGATCGCCGAGACCTCGGGCGACGAAGCGGTCGTCGCTTTCGCCCGGGCCAGGATCACGGCCCAGTCCGAGGCGTACCGTGCGGCGATCGAGGCCGCAGGCCCCGAGCGGCGCACCGAGGCGCTGGCCAAGGCCTTGTCCGCCGACGGGTACGCTGCTATGGCGCGTAGCGCGCCCGGCCCGCAGCAGGGCGAGCAGCTGTGCCAGCACCACTGCCCGGTCGCCCATGTCGCCGAGCAGTATCCGCAGCTGTGCGAGGCGGAGACGGAGTTCTTCTCCAGCCTCCTCGGGACGCATGTGCAGCGCCTGGCCACCATCGCCCACGGCGACGGTGTGTGTACGACGTACATTCCGCGCAGCGGCCACTCAGCACCAAAGACCACCGATTCAGCATCTGCAAGCACGGCCGGGAGGAACCCCGCATGACGCTCCCCACGGAGACTGTCCACCCTGAGCTCGAGGGTCTGGGTACGTACGAATTCGGCTGGGCCGACTCCGACGCGGCAGGAGCCGCGGCCAAGCGCGGGCTCTCCGAGGCTGTCGTCCGCGACATCTCGGCGAAGAAGAACGAGCCCGAGTGGATGCTGAAGCTGCGCCTCAAGGGCCTCAGGCTCTTCGAGAAGAAGCCCATGCCGAACTGGGGCTCCGACCTGTCGGGCATCGACTTCGACAACATCAAGTACTTCGTGCGGTCCACGGAGAAGCAGGCGGAGTCCTGGGAGGACCTGCCCGAGGACATCAAGAACACCTACGACAAGCTCGGCATCCCGGAGGCGGAGAAGCAGCGCCTGGTCGCCGGTGTCGCCGCGCAGTACGAGTCCGAGGTCGTCTACCACCAGATCCGTGAGGACCTGGAGGAGCAGGGCGTCATCTTCCTCGACACCGACACCGCGCTGAAGGAGCACCCGGAGCTCTTCAAGGAGTACTTCGGCACCGTCATCCCGGTCGGCGACAACAAGTTCGCCTCGCTGAACTCGGCCGTGTGGTCCGGCGGCTCGTTCATCTACGTGCCCAAGGGTGTCCACGTCGACATCCCGCTGCAGGCCTACTTCCGTATCAACACGGAGAACATGGGCCAGTTCGAGCGGACGCTGATCATCGTCGACGAGGACGCCTACGTCCACTACGTCGAGGGCTGCACCGCCCCGATCTACTCCTCCGACTCGCTGCACTCCGCGGTCGTCGAGATCATCGTGAAGAAGGGCGGCCGCTGCCGCTACACGACGATCCAGAACTGGTCGAACAACGTCTACAACCTGGTCACCAAGCGCGCCGTGGCCTACGAGGGCGCGACCATGGAGTGGGTCGACGGCAACATCGGCTCCAAGGTCACCATGAAGTACCCGGCCGTCTACCTGATGGGCGAGCACGCCAAGGGCGAGACCCTGTCCATCGCCTTCGCGGGCGAGGGCCAGCACCAGGACGCCGGCGCCAAGATGGTCCACATGGCGCCGAACACCTCCTCCAACATCGTCTCCAAGTCGGTGGCGCGCGGCGGTGGCCGCACCTCCTACCGCGGTCTGATCGAGATCGGCGAGGGCGCGCCGGGCGCGAAGTCCAACGTGCTCTGTGACGCGCTGCTGGTCGACACGATCTCGCGCTCCGACACCTACCCGTACGTCGACGTCCGTGAGGACGACGTGTCGATGGGTCACGAGGCGACCGTCTCCAAGGTCTCCGAGGATCAGCTCTTCTACCTGATGAGCCGTGGTCTGACGGAGTTCGAGGCGATGGCGATGATCGTGCGCGGCTTCGTCGAGCCGATCGCGAAGGAGCTGCCGATGGAGTACGCCCTTGAGCTCAACCGGCTGATCGAGCTGCAGATGGAGGGTTCGGTCGGCTAGCACAGCCTGACGACCGAATCCCCCGACTTTTGACAGAGAAAGCGAGCACTACGACAGCCATGGCTGAGGCTCAGAACATTCCGGCGGGGTCCACCACCACCGGGTCCATCGCGGTGGCCGCCGAGTCGACCGTCGCCACGCGCATGAGCGCGCCCGCGTCCTTCGACGTCGCGGACTTCCCGGTCCCGCACGGCCGCGAGGAGGAGTGGCGGTTCACGCCGCTGGAGAGGCTGCGCGGACTGCACGACGGCACGGCCGTCGTCACCGGTGGCGGTGTGAAGGTCGCGATCGAGGCCCCCGAGGGCGTCACGGTCGAGACCGTCGGCCGCGACGACTCCCGGCTCGGGAAGGCCGGCATCCCGGTGGACCGCGTCGCCGCCCAGGCGTACTCGTCCTTCGAGCAGGCGTCCGTCGTCACGGTCGCCAAGGAGGCCGTGCTCACCGAGCCGATCCGCATCGCGGTGCACGGCGAGGGCGGCGTGGCCTACGGTCACCAGGTCGTCGAGCTGGGTGCCTTCGCCGAGGCCGTCGTCGTCATCGACCACACCGGTGACGCGGTGCTCGCCGCCAACGTGGAGTACGTCCTCGGTGACGGCGCGAAGCTCACCGTCGTCTCCGTGCAGGACTGGGACAAGACCGCCGTCCACGTCGGCCAGCACAACGCGCTGGTCGGCCGGGACGCCTCGTTCAAGTCGATCGTCGTCACCTTCGGCGGTGACCTCGTCCGTCTCCACCCGCGCGTCAGCTACGCGGGCACCGGCGGCGAGGCCGAGCTCTTCGGCCTGTACTTCACCGACAAGGGCCAGCACCAGGAGCACCGCCTCCTGGTCGACCACAACACCCCGCACTGCAAGTCCAACGCCGCCTACAAGGGCGCGCTCCAGGGCGACGGCGCACACGCGGTGTGGATCGGTGACGTACTCATCCAGGCCAGGGCCGAGGGCACCGACACCTACGAGATGAACCGCAACCTCGTCCTCACGGACGGCGCGCGGGTCGACTCGGTGCCGAACCTGGAGATCGAGACCGGCGAGATCGTCGGCGCCGGCCACGCCTCCGCGACCGGCCGCTTCGACGACGAGCAGCTCTTCTACCTGATGTCCCGCGGCATCCCGGCCGAGGAGGCCCGCCGGCTCGTCGTGCGCGGCTTCTTCGCCGAGCTCGTCCAGCAGATCGGTCTGCCGGACGTCGAGGCGCGGCTGCTCGACAAGATCGAGACCGAGCTGAAGGCTTCCGTCTGATGGCCTTCGTCAAAGCCTGCGCGCTGAGTGAGCTGGAGGACGACACCCCGAAGCGGGTGGAGCTCGACGGCATCCCGGTGTCCGTCGTCCGTACCGAGGGCGAGGTGTTCGCGATCAACGACATCTGCTCGCACGCGAACGTCTCACTGTCCGAGGGAGAGGTCGAGGACTGCCTGATCGAGTGCTGGCTGCACGGCTCCAGCTTCGACCTCCGCACCGGCAAGCCGTCCGGCCTTCCCGCGACGCGCCCCGTCCCCGTATACCCCGTCAAGATCGAAGGGGACGATGTGCTCGTCTCCGTCACCCAGGAGTCCTGAGTCACCCATGGCAACGCTTGAAATCCGCGACCTGCACGTCTCCGTCGAGGCCGACAACGCCACGAAGGAGATCCTCAAGGGCGTCGACCTGACCGTGAAGCAGGGCGAGACCCACGCCATCATGGGCCCCAACGGGTCCGGCAAGTCCACCCTCGCGTACTCCCTCGCAGGTCACCCCAAGTACACGATCACCCGCGGTTCGGTGACCCTGGACGGCGAGGACGTCCTGGAGATGACCGTCGACGAGCGCGCCCGCGCCGGTCTGTTCCTCGCGATGCAGTACCCAGTCGAGATCCCCGGTGTCTCGGTCTCCAACTTCCTGCGTACCTCCGCCACCGCTGTCCGCGGCGAGGCGCCCAAGCTGCGTACCTGGGTGAAGGAGGTCAAGGAGACGATGGGCCGGCTCCAGATGGACCCGGCGTTCGCCGAGCGCAACGTCAACGAGGGCTTCTCCGGCGGTGAGAAGAAGCGCCACGAGATCCTTCAGCTTGAGCTCCTCAAGCCGAAGGTCGCGATCCTCGACGAGACCGACTCCGGTCTGGACGTCGACGCCCTGCGCATCGTCTCCGAGGGTGTCAACCGGGTCCGCGAGACCGGCGAGGTCGGCACCCTGCTGATCACGCACTACACGCGGATCCTCCGCTACATCAAGCCCGACTTCGTGCACGTCTTCGCCAACGGCCGCATTGCCGAGTCCGGCGGCGCCGAGCTCGCCGACAAGCTGGAGAACGAGGGCTACGAGGCATATGTGAAGGGTGGCGCTTCCGCGTGACACAGCTGCCGGGCCTCCTCGACACCGAGGCGATCCGCAAGGACTTCCCCCTGCTGGATCGGACGGTCCACGACGGGAAGAAGATCGTCTACCTGGACAGTGCGGCGACCTCGCAGAAGCCGCGCCAGGTGCTCGACGCCCTCAACGAGTACTACGAGCGGCACAACGCCAATGTGCACCGTGGTGTGTACACGATCGCGGAGGAGGCCACGGCGCTGTACGAGGGCGCCCGTGACAAGGTCGCCGCGTTCATCAATGCGCCCAGCCGCAACGAGGTGATATTCACCAAGAACGCCTCCGAGTCGCTCAACCTCGTGGCGAACATGCTCGGCTGGGCCGATGAGCCCTACCGGGTGGACCACGACACCGAGATCGTCACCACGGAGATGGAGCACCACTCCAACATCGTGCCGTGGCAGCTGCTCTCGCAGCGCACCGGCGCGAAGCTGAAGTGGTTCGGCATCACCGACGACGGCCGCCTCGACCTGTCCAACATCGACGAGATCATCACGGAGAAGACGAAGATCGTCTCCTTCACCCTGGTCTCGAACATCATGGGCACGATCAACCCGGTCGAGAAGATCATCCGCCGTGCCCAGCAGGTCGGCGCGCTGGTCTGTATCGATGCCTCGCAGGCCGCCCCGCACATGGTGCTCGACGTGCAGGCGCTGCAGGCCGACTTCGTGGCCTTCACCGGCCACAAGATGGTCGGACCGACCGGCATCGGCGTGCTCTGGGGCCGGCAGGAGCTCCTGGAGGACCTGCCGCCGTTCCTCGGTGGCGGCGAGATGATCGAGACCGTGTCGATGCACTCGTCGACGTACGCCCCCGCGCCGCACAAGTTCGAGGCCGGTACGCCCCCGATCGCCCAGGCCGTCGGCCTCGGCGCGGCCGTGGACTACCTCTCGGCGATCGGCATGGAGAAGATCTACCAGCACGAGCACGCGATCACCGAGTACGCGGTGAAGCGGCTCCTGGAGGTCCCCGACCTCAGGATCATCGGTCCTGCCACGGCCGAGGACCGAGGCGCCACGATCTCCTTCACGCTCGGCGACATCCACCCGCACGACGTGGGCCAGGTACTCGACGAGCAGGGCATCGCGGTCCGGGTCGGACACCACTGCGCACGGCCGGTCTGCCTGCGGTACGGAATTCCTGCGACGACGCGAGCGTCGTTCTATCTGTATTCCACGCCCGCCGAGGTCGACGCCCTGGTGGACGGTCTGGAACACGTACGGAACTTTTTCGGTTAATAGTCACAGCGGCTGAGGGTTGACTGGTGAAGCTTGATTCCATGTACCAGGAAGTGATCCTGGACCACTACAAGCACCCCCACGGGCGCGGCCTGCGGGACGGCGACGCCGAGGTGCACCACGTCAACCCGACGTGCGGCGACGAGATCACTCTCCGGGTGAAGTACGACGGCGAGACCATCGCCGACGTGTCGTACGAGGGTCAGGGCTGCTCCATCAGCCAGGCCAGCGCGTCCGTGCTGAACGACCTGTTGGTCGGCAAGGAGCTGGGCGAGGCGCAGAAGATCCAGGAGACCTTCCTGGAACTGATGCAGTCGAAGGGCCAGCTGGAGCCGGACGACGCGATGGAGGAGGTACTGGAGGACGCGGTCGCGTTCGCCGGTGTCTCGAAGTACCCGGCCCGGGTCAAGTGCGCGCTACTGAGCTGGATGGCGTGGAAGGACGCGACGGCGAAAGCGCTGTCCGAAGGGAAGACGGCATGAGCGAGAACACGGTGACATCCAACGAGGGCCTGACGACCAAGCCGGCCTCCGAGGAGGAGGTCCGCGAGGCCCTGTACGACGTCGTCGACCCCGAGCTGGGCATCGACGTGGTCAACCTGGGCCTGATCTACGGCATCCACATCGATGACGCCAACATCGCCACCCTCGACATGACCCTGACGTCTGCGGCCTGCCCGCTGACCGATGTCATCGAGGACCAGGCGAAGTCCGCGACCGACGGCATCGTCAGTGAGCTGCGGATCAACTGGGTCTGGATGCCGCCGTGGGGCCCGGACAAGATCACGGACGACGGGCGCGAGCAGCTGCGCGCGCTCGGCTTCAACGTCTGAGTCATCTGCACCGCTGAACGGCCCCCGGCTTCTGCCGGGGGTCGTTCAGCGTTGTTCGTCCACTGTCCGTGCGGTGTGTGTGTGCCGTTGGTGCGGGGGACGCAGCCTATTCTTCCAACACGCTGCGGATGTACGACCGTTCGGCCTCCGGCGGGCCCGTGAAGAGCTGGGACGTCGGCTCGGCGCTCGGGGCGGACAAGGAGATCGACATCGAGGGCGCGGCCCGGGCCGGGAACACCATCTACCGGACAGGTTCGCTCGGCAACAACAAGAACGGCGAGTACAAGTCCGACCGCAATACCGTCTTCACCACGACGGTGACCGGGTCGGGGGCCGCGACCCGGCTGACGGTGGGCGGTTCGTACGAGAAGCTCCGTGACGACCTCGTCGCCTGGGACAAGGCGAACGGCAACCGGCTGGGCTTCGCGGCGGGGACGGCGGACGGTGAAGTGCCCAAGCAGATCGACGGGTTCAACATCGAGGGACTGGAGTTCGCGCCCGGCTCGACGACCACCGCGTACCTCGGCTTCCGGGCGCCTCTCGTGCCGCCGAAGGAAGGGGGCAAGGCTCTGATCGTGCCTGTCACCAACTTCGACAAGGTGGCCGGCAGCGGGGCCAAGGCGGCCATCGGTACGCCGATCGAGCTGGACCTCGGCGGGCTCAGCATCCGAGACATCCGCAAGAACGCCGCCGACCAGTACCTGATCGTGGCCGGTTCCTGGGCGTCCGACGACAACTCCGACCCGTACGCCCTCTACGCATGGGACGGTGTCGCCGCACACGCCCCGGTCAAGCGGGCCGATCTGCCGACCACCGACCCGGGCGGCTGGGAGGCCGTCGTCGATGTTCCGGACCTGACGGTTCCGGGCGCCCGGGCGCAGCTGATCACGGACGCCGGCTCGGCCGATCTGTACGGCGACGGCACGGAGGCGAAGGATCTCGACCACGCCGAATGGAAGAAGTCCCGGGCCGTCCGGTTCACCGTCGGCGGCTGATGGAACGGGCGGCTTCGCGAACGATGTTGTGAACGGCCATGCCCGCCAGGCAGAGTGGCGGGCATGGCCGTTTCCTTTTGCAGCATCGTCGTCGACACCCACGATCTTCCGTCGCTGGCCCGCTTCTGGTGCCAAGTGCTCGACTGGAAGGTGCTCTTCGAGGCCGACGACGAAATCGTCATCGGCGCCGACAGGTCCGCGGTTCCCGGTATCACCTTCGTCCCCGTGCCGGAGAAGAAGGCGGTCAAGAACCGGCTGCACATCGACCTCGACCCCGATGACCAGGCCGTCGAGGTCGAGCGCATCATCGGGCTCGGGGCGCGGCGGGTCGAGATCGGGCAGCGTGCGGATGTGAGCTGGGTGGTGCTGGCGGATCCCGAGGGGAACGAGTTCTGTGTGCTCACCCCGGAGAACTCGCTCATCGACTGAGGGGGCGCGGCCCAGGGCGATATCGAAAGTGGCCTCGTCCGCGCGCAGGGCGGGGCCCCGGCCGGACGGGACTTTTGAAACCCTAGGGGCCGTACTGCGGCGGTACGGCTGCTGCCTCGGCGAGGACCGGGCCCAGGTTCTCCGTACGCATGCGTCGGTCGACATAGAGGAGCCCGGTCACAAGCTGCGGGAACGTTGCCGAGACGAGCTGGCCGATGAGCTGGCCCAGAAGGAGGATCACCACATAGCCGCTCATGGCGAAGGCGATCGCCGTGGGGTTCGGGTCGTCGTCCAGGGTCGAGCCGCCGATGAAGCCGGAGAACATTCCGAGGAACGAGAACGGGATCTGGATGATGTAGTTCGCCACGGCCGCCATGACGGAGGCCAGCAGGCTGATCCCGAAGATCCGCCACCAGTCGCCGCGCACCAGCTGCGACGAGCGGCGCAGTGCCGCCATCGGGCGCTGCCTTTCGAAGATCACGGCCGAGGGCGCCAGGCTGAATTTCACCCAGAGCCAGGCCGCCAGGGGTGCGGTGGCCAGGGCGCCCAGGAAGCCGGGCGTGATCCACGCCGCGGCGCTCGACTCGTGCGCCAGCGTGATCACGCCGATGACGAGGGCGAAGAAGCCGATCATCGCCAGCACCACCGGGATCATCGCGATCAGTGCCATGAGGATCACCGTTCCGATCAACGTGGGCACACGGGCCCAGGCCCGGCGCCAGATGACGGAGAACGTGGTCGGCCTGCCCAGTACGGCCTCCTGCAGGACCGCGGGAACGGCCGCGTACATCACGGCTGTGCCGATCGTGAATGCGAGCATGGCGACCAGCCAGACGGCACCGAGGGCGATCAGTACCGGTGCGAGGTCCTTCGACGAAGGGGCCTCCTCGGCACTGAGCGAGATGATCCGGTGCAGATGGCCGCTGACCGCGGAGTACGCGATCAGGGCCGCCGCCCCCACGGCGACCAGCGCCCCGCCGTACACGGCCACGCCGGCGCCGAACAGCTGCTTCCAGTAGCGCCCCATCGTGCTGAAGGCACCGCCGAGTATGTCCCCGAGCTTCAGAGGTGCCAGCGGTATCACTCCGGGCTTCGGCGGCGGCATCCAGCCGCCCCATCCCGGTGGCCCTCCGTACGGTGCTCCTCCGTACGGCGGACCCCCGCCCCACCCTGCGTCCTGCGCCACTGCTGCTCCGTTGTGTGGTGTCGTGATGTGTGCTGGTCAAGACACCGTAGCGTCCCGGATGGCGCAAAGCTGCCGTACCGAGGCGCGAGCAGTGATGCGTACACTCGTACACATGGGATATGGACTGCTCGCCGCGGCGATAGCGGCGGAGGTGGCCGGTACGACGGCCATGAAATACAGCGAGGGCTTCACCCGGCTCTGGCCCTCGCTCATCACCGTCGCGGGCTATCTCATAGCCTTCACGCTGCTCGCCCAGACGCTGAAGACGCTGTCGATGGGCACCGCCTATGCCATCTGGGCCGGGATCGGCACCGCCGCGGTCGCCGCCATCGGCATCCTCTTCATGGGGGAGTCCGGCAACCTGGTCAAGCTGGCGGGCATAGCGCTGGTCATCGCCGGAGTGGTGGTGCTGAATCTGGGAGGGGCCCACTGATGACACGCCGTTACGACCCCGAGCGGCGTGGTCGCATCATCGATGCCGCGATCCGGGTGGTCGGCGCCAAGGGCATCGCGGGGCTCAGTCACCGCTCCGTCGCGGCCGAGGCCGATGTGCCGCTCGGCTCGACGACATATCACTTCGCCTCGCTGGACGAGCTGTTGATCGCGGCCCTGCGCCGGTCGAACGAGAACTTCGCCGAGATCATGCGGGAGAGCGGGGTCCTGGCCGACCCGGCCTCCGACCTCGCCGAGGAACTGGCCAGGCTGCTGGGCGAGTACTTCTCCGGCGGGCGCGGGCGGGCCGCGCTGGAGTACGAGCTGTACCTCGCCGCGCTCCGCAGACCCGCGCTGCGGCCCGTCGCCGCCGAATGGGCCGACGGCACGGCCGAGCTGCTGTCCCGGCGGACCGATCCGGCCACGGCGCGGGCACTGATCGCACTCATGGACGGGATCTGTCTGCAGGTGCTGCTCACCGGAGGGGAGTACGACGAGGCATACGCGCGGGAGATGCTGGGGCGCGTCGCCGGCTGACGGCTCCGGCCTCAAGCCCGGCGGGTTCTGTTCCCGGGCCGCCTGTTCTCGAGCGCCGGGCCGCTCCGGCTTCCGGGCCGCTCCGGCTCGAACGCCCCTCACTCGCCGGACTGGCTTGCCTTTCGGATCGCCGTCAGCGCCGCCTGCACGCTTGCCTCGATGTCCGTGATCGGGTACAGCGCCTCGCGGATCGTCCGGTCCCGGTCCACCACCAGCGTCAGCCGCTTCAGCCGGCTCGTCCCCGCCGCACGGAACGTCGGCAGCCGCAGCGCCGCAGTCAGCTCCAGCTCCGCGTCGGACAGCAGCGGGAAGCGCAGCCGCTCCGCGTCCGCGAACGCCCGCTGCTCGTCAGGGCGTTGCGTGGAAACCCCGTGCACGGTCGCGCCTGCCGCCGCGAACTCGGCCAACTGGTCGCGGTACGTACAGGATTCGAGGGTGCATCCGCTCGCCCCCGGGATCTCGGCCCAGCCCGGCGGGTAGGCGTCCCGGCGGGCGTAGGCGCTGGGGAAGCAGTACAGGACGGTGTACGGGGTGCCGGCGACCGGGTCGCGCAACGCGCCTTCGTGGTCCAGCAGTTGCAGCTCGGGCAGGCGCGTGCCCACCAGGGCGTGCACCCGGGCCGCCTCCTTCGACGCCTCCGTGGCCGTTGCCATCATCTCCCCGTCTCCCATCACCCAGCTGTCGCCCCAGTCCTGGAGCGCGATCAGCACGGGCAGCAGTGCGCGTCCGCGCCGGGTGAGCCGGTACTCGTACCGGGGCGGCCGGTCCTGGTACGGCTCCCGGGACAGCACACCCGCGTCGACCAGCAGTCGCAGCCGCTCGGTCAGCACCTTGCGGGACACGCCCAGCTCTTCCTGGAGCGCGTCGAAGCGGTGCACCCCGCGCGCCGTGTCCCGCACGATCAGCAGGGTCCACCAGTCGCCGACGACATCGAGCGCCTGGGCGATCGCACAGTCGGCGTCTGCCAGGCTGGTGCGCTGGGGCATGGGCTCCTCCGCCGTCGGTCTTACCTGGGATCTTGTGTGAAAGCCCCGGCGTTCACGACTCCGTTGGGAAATCCGCAAAGCGGCGGTCTTGATCGCGGTTCAGGCGGCGAGTTCGAGGCGGGCCAGGTGAGAGGTCCTGGTTCCGCCGAGC
>NZ_JBEOVN010000185.1:0-14112 GCF_040295565.1 Streptomyces sp. NPDC002785
GAAGTGGCGTGGCGGTGGAGGTCAGAGGATGTCGCCCTGCCAGTCCCACCGGTCAAAGTCGCCGTCCCTGGGTCCGTACTCCGCTCGGCCTCCCGGGCCGAATCGCCCGATCTCCGTGTTCAGCGCCGCCCCCTCGCGCAGTGCCGTCTCCGTCCAGCCCGTCACATCGAGGAGCAGCCCGTCGAGCGGGCCGCCCACCAACTCCCGGTAGGAGTGACCCGGCTGGGGCCCCGGGTCGGGATCGTCATGGTCGGCGCCGTACACGCGCCGATGCCGCATCAGCTCGTCCATGGGGGGCAGGATCGCATCCGGCACTGACAATCGCAGTGGGGCGCGATTCCATCCGGACCTCTTCCGCTCATGGGGACGGGTCGTGTGTACCCGGTGATTCCGACGGACACACGCTGGGGCTTGCCCGGAGGGGAGGGTCAAGGAGCGGGTGGCGCTCCCCCATCGGTCGGTACGCGACGACCGCTCACGCCGACGCCGCGGCGACGAGCGCCGCACAGCACCCGCAGCAGCCCGGACGACAAAGTGGCGGGTGCGCGCGCTCCAGGAAGTGCGGGCGAGGAGGCGGGCCGGCGCGTGCGGTGGGCTCGTCGAGAAGGAGAATCTCGGGGGCCCGGGCCGGCGCGCGGGCGAGGGCGACCCGGCGTTGCTGACCGCGCGAGACATCGGCGAGCCGGCGGTCGGGCAGTCCGCCGTCGGTGGGCAGCCGGCATTCGCGTCAGGGATCGGCATTTTACGCGTGGTGGCATCTGCCCGGATCTTCCCGGGCAGATGAGGCCGAAAGGCCCTGCCACAAGACGTGTGCGCGTACCAGCCTGGAACATGTACAGCCGGAACCCGGAGGGAAATCATGACCATCACCGAGCTTCCCGTGATCGCAGCCGTCGACGGCTCGTCGCACAGCCGTGAGGCACTCGACTGGGCCGCCCGCGAGGCCGCCCGCCGGGGGCTCCCGCTGGTGATCGTGCACGCCCGGACGCCGATTCGGCGCACCGGTCAGGAAACGCAGCAGCGCGAGGCGGAGGAGCTGCTCACCCAATCCGTACGAAGGGTGTCCGAGATCGCTCCGGATCTGCACCCGTCGACGCTCACACCGCTGGACTTCCCCTCGGCGGCGCTCACCTCGCTCAGCCGTGATGCGTCGCTGGTGGTCGTCGGCTCGCGCGGTCTGGGCGGTTTCCGGTCCCTGATGCTCGGCTCCAACAGTCTGGCGACCGCTTCGATGGCCCAGTGCCCCGTCGTCGTCATCCACAGCGGACCGTCGGACGAGGACGAAGGGGAGGCGGCCAAAGCCTTCCCCGACATTGTCGCGGGCGTGGCCGCCGACGAGAGCAGTGAAGCGGTGCAGGAGTTCGCCTTCGCGACAGCCGCTTCCCGGCCCGGTGCACGGCTGCGGATCGTGCACGGCTGGACGATGTTCTCCTCGATGCTTTCCGGCGGTCCGGTCTTCGACCGGGACGCGGCGGCAGGTGCGGCCGAGCGGACCCTCGCCGAACTCACCGCCGGCTGGCGGGAGAAGTACCCGCAGGTCGAGGTCGTCAGAGAACCGGTCGGCGGCTCCGCCGCCCGCACCCTGGTCACGGCATCGGCAACCGCGGCGCTGACCGTGATCGGGCGGCGCAAGGGCGGTGAGTCCCTCGGGCTCGGGCTCTCCCCCGTCGCACAGACCACGCTCACGCATGCGCTCGGCCCGGTGGCCGTGGTGCCCTGCTGACAGTTGTGCCGGCCCGTCGTGCGTGCGCGCCCCTTGGCCTCGGACGCCGGCGGGCGGACACTGACCCGATGACGCAGCGCGTGGATCTCTCGACCGTGATGGACCAGCTGTCCATCGATGCAGTGATCACCGGCTATGCGAGGGCGGTGGACGACGGCGAATGGGCGAACTACCGGGCCCTGTTCACCGCGGACGGCCGCGCCGACTACCGCAGCGCGGGCGGTGTCGAAGGGCCTGCGGCCGAGGTCGCCCAGTGGCTTGCGGAGACCATGCGGCTCTTCCCCGTACGCCAGCATCTGATCGTCAACCGCCGGCTCGACATCCAGGACCTGGGCGGCTACCCGGGCGACCGCGCCGAAGTGCGGGCCGACTACCTGAATCCGATGCGGCTGGAGAGCACGGCGGGTGGCGAGGGCGGCTCCGGGGTACGGGCGAGCGCACCGAACTTCGTCTCCGGCGGGCGGTACGCCTTCACGCTGTCGCGTACGGGGAGCGGCTGGCGGATCCGGACCGTGACCGTGCACGAGAAGTGGCGCGGCACAGCGGGATCGCTCACCCCCGCCTGAGCCCGCCCACCAGTGCTTCTGCCTCGCTCGCGCCGGGAAGGAACTGCGGAACGGGTGAGCAGGGAGGACACTGCTGATCACCAGGACGAGGAGGCGCGGCATGCGGATTCCGGCCGGTCGGCGCGAGCAGTGGGAGCGCATGTTGCGGTCCGGCCGGTCGCGCGGCTGCGTTGCACTGCTTGCCGGTGCGCTGCCCGCGCTCGCGTTCCCGGCGCCTTCCCTGTGGTGGCTCGCCTATGTCGGTCTGGTGCCATGGCTGCTGCTGATCCGGTCCGCCGGCACAGGGTGCCGGGCGGCGCTCGAGGGCTGGTTCGGCGGGGTCGGTTACCTGCTCGCCGTGCATCACTGGCTGATGCCGAGTCTCCATGTGTTCATCGTGGTCCTGGCTGCCCTGCTCGGTCTGCTGTGGGCGCCGTGGGGTCTGCTGGTCTTCCGAATACTGCGCGGGCCGGTTTCGGTCGCAGCAGCCGTGACCGCGGTCGTCGTGGTGCCGTGCGGCTGGCTGATGATCGAGCTGGCCCGCTCCTGGGAGGGGCTGGGCGGCCCCTGGGGGCTGCTCGGCGCGAGCCAGTGGGAGGTGGCTCCGGCACTCCGCGTGGCATCCGTCGGCGGGGTGTGGCTGGTGAGTCTTCTGCTGGTCGCGGTGAACACCGCCGTCGCCCTGCTGTTCGTGACCACCGCCGCCCGTACGGTCGGCGTCGTCGGCATCGTGGTGTGCGCCCTGGCCGCGGGGTCGATGACCCAGTGGGCAACGCAGCCCGAGCGGTCGGGCGTGGCCAGGATCGCCGTCGTGCAGCCGGGTGTGATCGCGGGCCCCCACAGCGTCGGGCGCCGGCTCGCCGCCAGTGAGCGGCTGACCCGCTCGCTGGCGGGGCGTGATCTCGATCTGGTGGTGTGGGGCGAGAGCAGTGTCGGTGTGGATCTCTCCCGGCACCCGGACATCACCGCCCGGATCGCGGCCCTCTCGCGCCGGGTGGGCGCGGATGTGCTGGTCAACATGGATGCCCGGCAGACGGATGGTTCGAGGCGGGCGGGGATCTTCAAGTCCGCTGTGCTGGTGGGACCGGACGGGCTGACCGGGCAGCGTTACGACAAGATGCGGCTGGTGCCGTTCGGCGAGTACATCCCGGCCCGTTCGGTGCTGGGCTGGGCCACGTCCGTGGGCAAGGCGGCGGGCGAGGACCGGCTGCGGGGCACCCACCCGGTGACGATGTGGCTTCCCGGCGCTGCTGGAGGGAACGGTCTGCGCATCGGACCGCTGATCTGCTTCGAGTCCGCGTTCCCCGACATGAGCCGGCGGCTGACCCGGGACGGGGCGCAGGTGCTGATCGACCAGTCGTCGACCTCGACGTTCCAGCACAGCTGGGCGCCCGAACAGCACGCCTCGCTCGGAGCGCTGCGGGCCGCCGAGAACGGCCGCCCGATGGTGCACGCCACGCTCACCGGCGTCAGTGCGGTGTACGGCCCGCAGGGCGAGCGGATCGGCACCCCGCTCGGTACGGATACGAGCGGGGCCGCCGTGTTCGATGTACCGCTGGCGTCCGGTACGACGCTCTACGTACGGCTGGGCGACTGGCCGGTGCACGGGGCGTTGACGGTACTGGCCGCGTTCTGCGTCTTCGAAGGGGTGCGGTCGTTCCGCAGACGCGACCGGGGCGGGTCGGCCGGTGCGAGGGGAAAGGCGGCTCCGGTGATCGCCTCACGCGCCGATTCCACCGAATCCACCGGTCGCTCCAGGCCGTGAGCCCGGAGAACGGCCGGACTATCCGGGGCCGTTCACGGAAACGATGTGGCCCTGGGCGTCGACGGTGAGCGAGACCCGCTCGACCTTGTTGGTCACGGCCAGCACCAGCCACACGGCGCCCCAGAAAAAGCAGGTGAACACCATCAGGATGGCGTGCAGCACATGATTCAGTGGCCGGCCCCGGACCATGACGACCTGCGTCTCGGAGCGTGATTCCACTCGCCAGCCGCTCGCGATCCGCTGATTGACCGCCCAGTCGAGGATCAGTCCGCGCTGCATCGCGTCGGGCGGCCGTCCGTCGGCCGAGTAGTAGCCGGGCGGCGGTTGGAGTGCTCCCCAGCCCTTTGGCTCGTCGTGGGGCCTCACGAGGTCACCTCCACGGGCCGGTGGTCCATCTCCCAGCCTGCATCGGAGCAAGGCCCGACGCATCCCGGGGCCGAAGGGCCCCGGCCGGACAGCCCTTAGGCGCAGTCCAGGTCGCGCAGGATGCGCTCGCACAGCTCATGCGTCTGCAGTGCGTCCTGGGCGCTCAGCAGCTTCCCGGCCCGCACGGCGTCCAGGAAGGACAGCACGCTCTGCTCGATGCCGCGCTGGCGCGCCACCGGCACCCAGTCGCCGCGCCGTCGTACGCTCGGCTGGCCCTTGTGATCGATCACCTCGGCGAGGTTGACGACCTCGCGCTTGGAGTCCTGGCCGGAGACCTCCAGCCGCTCCTCGGTCGAGCCGCTGAGCCGGTTCATCGCGCCGATGGCGGTGAACCCGTCGCCGGCCAGCTGCAGCACGACATGGTGCATCAGACCGTCGCGGATCCTGGCCTGTACGACGGTGTGCTCGATCGGCCCCGGCACCAGGAAGCGCAGGGTGTCGACGACATGGATGAAGTCGTCGAGGACCATGGTGCGTGGGTCCTCGGGCAGGCCCACCCGGTTCTTCTGCATGAGAATCAGCTCGCGCGGGTGCTCGGCACACTGCGCGTAGCCGGGCGCGACCCTGCGGTTGAAACCGACGGCGAGGCTCACCCCGCGCTCCTCGGCAAGGCTCACCAGCCTCTCGGAGTCGGCGAGTTCGTAGGCCAGCGGCTTGTCGACGTAGGTGGCGACGCCCGCGTCCAGCAGCCGGCCCACGATCTCGGGATGTACGGCGGTCGGGGCGTGGACGAACGCGGCGTCCAGGCCCTCGGCAAGCAGCGAGTCGAGATCGGTGTGGCGCTGCCCGGACGGGATCCGGTGGGCCTCGGCGACCGCGGTCAGGGTGGCGGGGGTACGGGTCTGCAGATGCAGTTCGACCCCGGGCAGGGTGGTCAGAACCGGCAGATACGCCTTCTGCGCGATGTCACCGAGCCCGATGCAGCCGACCTTCACAGGGGTCTCCTTCTCACTGTTCGGCGCCGACCGGCGCAGTGTTCACCGGGCGAGGGTGCCCCGTCGAGCTCTTCGAACCGATGTCTACCGCGGTGACCTGCGCGCGTCGTTCGTCAGGGCAGCATACGTGTGCTGCGGCGGCTGCCAGTCCGCGATGCCGTCGAAGGTGCGCAGAACGAGAGTGGGTCCGAACCGCGAGACGGTGGACATCAGGGCATCGCGCAGCGCCACGGCCGGGGCGCTGGTCAGGCGCATCAGCCGGGAGGCCTGTGCGGCCTTGCGGACGATGTCCGATGTGCGGGGCAGCCGGTCGGCGGTGTACGCGGCCAGACCCGCGCCGAGCTCCCCGCCCGGTGTTCACCGTACTACAGATGTAGTTGCGGAGGTAGGTTGGCCCCATGGCCACACGCACCACCGGCACCTCCCGGGCCGCTCTCATCACCGATGCCGCCCTCGCGCTCCTCGCCGAACGCGGGATGCGCGGCCTGACCCACCGCGCGGTGGACGAGCGCGCCGGACTCCCCCAGGGTTCGACGTCCAATTACGCACGCACCCGGCAGTCCCTGCTGGAGGTGACGGTGCGACGGCTGGCGGAGCGTGAGGCACGGGTGCTCACCCCCGGTGAACTTCCGGCGCCGGGCACCGGCAGGACGGACGGCCCGGACGCCGGCCCGCAAGGCGGTTCGGGCACCAGCGCGGAGAACGGCCCGCGCATCGGCCCGGAGGCACTGGTCGCCGGTCTCGCGCCGGCCCTGCACCGGTATCTCACCCGCCACCCCGAACTGCTCATCTGCCGCTACGAGCTCGCCCTTGAGGCCACCCGGCGCCCGGAGCTGCGGGAGTTCTTCGACGCGACGGGCCGGCAGTTCCGAGAGCCGCTGATGGCGCTGATGACGGCGGCCGGGTCGGCCGAGCCCGAACGGCACACCCTGTCCCTGGTGGCCTGGTGCGAGGGGCTGATGTTCTCGTGCGCCGCGGGGTCGTACCACCACTCCGTACCGACCGAGGAGGAGCTGCGTACCGGTTTCACCGAACTGCTGCGCGGGATGCTCGGGTCGTAGGCGGCATTACGCTGACCGGCGTCACTCGTGCGGGCCAATCCCGGCTTCCCGGCTCACTCAAAACCGGGTCCGCACAGCAGAGTTGATCAGGTGCAACGAACCCGAATCACCGTGAAGATCCTGGTCGGCGTGGCGGTCACGACACTGTCCGGCTGTGTGTCCGTGGCGCCGCAGCCGGACGTTCCGTCCCGGCCCGGGACCAGCAGGCCCGCCCAGGACATGGCGCCACAGATCGTGCGGCCGCCGGTCCACGACAGCCTGGGAGCCCTGCCGGCCCCCAAGCCGTCCGCCTCCGCAACCACCCCGGCGCCCGGCGCACCACCGGACATCCGACGCGCCGCGCCCCGCGCACCACAGCAACGCAAGCACCCCAAGGCGGCGCAGCCTCGGCCGCGTCAGGCCCCGCCCGCCGTGACCTCACCCACCCCGGCCCTGCCGGGTCACGTCACCAGGAAGGACCTCTGCGCACTGGGACGGGGATACGGGCACTGGCCCGCAGGCAGCCCGCAGTCCCGGATCTGCGAGGAAACCTACGGCCGCTGAGCCCGGCAGGAGAGAGACGAACGGGTGACCCGTCCGCCTCGGACGGGCCACCCCCTCACAGCTCTCGCAGCCTCAGCTCCAGCCGCGCGATCGCCGCGCGGACCCCTCCCCCGTACCCGTCGTCCGCCCCATCGTCCGCGAGCACACCGGAGGCGGCGCGCGCCCGGTCCAGATGGATCCGGGCCGCCTCGGGACGGTGGAGCTTCACATAGTCCGCCGCGAGATTGAGATGGAGCGAGGGATAGAACGCCCGCATCGCGAGCGCATCGGAGTGCTGTGCCGCGCGCTCGTCGGTCAGACTGCCGGCCGCGGTCAACGCCCTCAGGTCCCAGGCCAGCTCGTCACCGGGGTCGTCCTGCGTGTCGGCCATGTAGTGGGCGAGGGTGCACCGGTGCAGGGCGTCCCCGTCCTCGCCGATCTCCGACCAGAGCTCGCCGAAGCGATTGCGGGCCTCCTCCCGGTCGCCACCGTGCAGCAGCATGATCGCCTGGCCGATCCTGGTCATGACGGCATCCTTCGACGCCTCCCGCTGCTCCGTCACCGCGACCTCCCTGTCCACGTCCACCCGTTTCCGTTCGACGCTAGCCGCAGCCGCGGTCAATCCCGCTGAGGCTCGGGCGGGCGTCCCGGACCTGTCCACCGAGCGCCCACCCCCGGCCCGGGCCGAAACCGCAGCGTCAGCCCAGGTCGGGGATGCGCCAGTCGATGGCCTCGTGCCCCTGCGCCGCCACCGCCTCGTTGATCTGCGTGAACGGACGCGAGCCGAAGAACTTCTTGGCGGACAGCGGTGAAGGGTGCGCACCCTTCACCACCACATGGCGCTCCTCGTCGATCAGCGGAAGCTTCTTCTGCGCGTAGTTGCCCCAGAGCACGAAGACCGCCGGATCGGGCCGCGAGGCGACCGCGCGGATCACCGCGTCGGTGAACTTCTCCCAGCCCTTGCCCTTGTGCGAGTTCGCCTCGCCCGCGCGCACCGTCAGCACGGCGTTGAGCAGGAGCACGCCCTGCTCGGCCCACGGCATCAGATACCCGTTGTCCGGGACCGGCAGGCCGAGCTCCTCCTTCATCTCCTTGTAGATGTTCCGCAGGGAGGGCGGCGTCTTCACGCCCGGCCGCACAGAGAAGCACAGCCCGTGTCCCTGCCCCTCCCCGTGATACGGGTCCTGACCGAGGACAAGGACCTTCACCTTGTCGTAGGGCGTGGCATCCAGGGCTGCGAACACCTGGTCGCGCGGCGGATAGACCGGCCCCTTGGCCCGTTCCTCCTCGACGAACTCGGTGAGCTCCTTGAAGTAGGGCTTCTGGAGCTCTTCGCCGAGGACGCCGCGCCAGGACTCGGGCAGCAGGTCGGTGTCGGTCACGTCAACAACCTCCGGTAAGTAATCAGTTCTTCAACCGAGAACCTACCGGGGGCCACTGACAACGGGCCCTGCGAGCCCTGCCGGGGCCTACCAGCTGGCCTTGCGGTACAGCTCCCACAGCTGCATGACCGTCTGCGGGTCCAGGGCACGCTCGCCGCCGCCGATGTCCTCGCCCGCCGCGACGTACAGCTTGCCCTGCCACAGCGGCAGCAGCCGCACGTCGTTGACCAGGATCTGCTGGGCCCGTTCGAACTGCTTGCTGACCGCGCCCCGGTCGCTCTCCTTGCGGGTCTGCGGCAGCAGCCGCTCGGTGATCTCGCTCTTCATGTACGGCAACCCGGTGACGCTCTCCTTGCCCACGAAGGGGGCGATGAAGTTGTCCGGGTCCGGGAAGTCCGGGAACCAGCCGCGGCCGAAGACGGGGTACTGCCCCTTGTTGAAGCCTTCCTGGAACTCCTTCCAGGGCTTGCTCTTCAGTGTGATCCTGAACAGCCCGGAAGCCTCCAGCTGCCGCTTCAGCTCGTCGAACTCGGGGGCCGTGGACGAGCCGTACCGGTCGGTGGTGAACCAGAACGTCATGGCGACGGGCTTGGTGATGCCCGCCTTGGCGAGGATCTGCTTCGCCTCGTCCTTGTCCGGGTCGCCGTAGGCGTCGAAGAAGCTGGTGGTGTGTCCGGCGATGCCCTTCGGGACCATGGAGTACAGCGGCTCGGCCGTCCCCTGGTAGACCTTGGCCACCAGTGCGTCACGGTCGACGAGCTGGGCGATGGCCCGCCGCACGGCCACATTCCCGGCGACCGGATCCTCGGGGTTGAAGACCAGGAAGCGGATGTCCGCGCCCACCGTGTCGACGATCTGCAGATTGCTGCTCTGGTCCTTGTTGTCTTCCAGGCCGACGACGTCCTCTGCGGTGAGGCCGCGGTAGATCGCGTCGATCTCGTTCTTCCTCAGCGCCGTGACCACGGGGACGGACTCCTTGAAGTACCGGATGGTCACAGCGTCGTTCTTACGGTTGGCGAAACCCTTGTAGTCCGGATTCTTCACCAGTTCGGCCCGGTTCCCCGGCTTGTACGAATCCAGGAGGTAGGGACCGGATCCGGTGACCTTTCCGTCGCTGCGGACTTTGTGCTTCGAATAGTCGCTGGGCGCCACCAGCGACATCGCAGGCGTGGCGAGGATGAACGGGAAGGTGGCGTCCGGCTTGGTGAGGTGGAAGATGACGATGTCGTCCCCCTTGGTCTCGACCCGGTCGAGCGAGCCGAGCATGCCGACGGGGCCACCCTTGACCTTCATGGCCGTGATCCGGTCCATGGAGTACTTCACGGCCTCGGCATCGATTTTGTCACCATTGGAGAATTTCAGGCCCTTGCGGAGTTTGCACCGATAGGCCGTGCTGGTCGTGTCGGTGAACTTGCACCACTCCGCAGCATCGGGCTCGGGTCTGGTGCTGCCGGTGGGGAAACTCACCAGGGTCTGGAAGACATTCCGCATCAGTTCCCAGGAGTTGTCCCACGCCGCCGCCGGATCGAGGGTGGACGGCTCGCTGGTCGTACCGACGACTATCTTCTGTTCCGCTTTCGAGCCGCTGTCGGAGAGAAGTCCGCAACCTGCCAGCAGAGAAAGGGAAGCAAGGACTGCAGTGGCCTGCAGACTGGCCCGGTAGAACACGTGAACGCTCCTCGATCAGCCATGGGTCGGCAGACCATACCGCAGCGCCCCGTCGGGTCAATCCACGGGCCCGACAGGGCACTTGAGTCAATCAGGGCCAAACCCGCTCAGGCCGTTCTCAGCTCACGCCCGCATTCAGGAAAATGCCACCGTCAACCACCAGGGTCTGTCCCGTGATCCAGTCGCTCTGGCTCGACGTGAGGAACGCGGCGGCGCCGCCGATGTCCTCGGGGACACCCAGCCGGCCCAGCGGATAGGCCGCGGCGGCCTCCGCCTCGCGGCCCTCGTACAGCGCCTTGGCGAACTTCGTCTTCACGACCGCGGGGGCGATCGCGTTGACCCGGACGACCGGCGCGAACTCGTGCGCCAGCTGAAGGGTCAGGTTGACCATGGCGGCCTTGCTCATGCCGTACGCGCCGACGAAGGGCGAGGCTGAGATACCGGCGACCGAGGCGATGTTGACGATCGCCCCGCCGTTCTCCTTCTGCCAGGCCTTCCAGGTCTGCTGGGCGAAACCGAGCGCCGAGATCACATTCATCTCGAAGACCTTGCGGGCGACGTCGAGGTCGAGTTCCGCGATCGGGCCGAAGACCGGATTCGTACCGGCGTTGTTGATCAGGAAATCGACACGGCCGAACGCCTCCATGGTGCGCTCGACCGCCGCCGCCCGGTGCGCTTCGTCGTGCGCCTTGCCCGCCACTCCGATGACGCGGTCGGAGCCGAGCTGCTCGACGGCCTCCTTGAGAGCGTCCTCGCCGCGTCCGGTGATGCACACCCGGTCGCCGCGCGCCACGAGCGCCTCGGCGATGCCGTAGCCGATGCCTCGGCTCGCGCCCGTGATGAGCGCGACCTTCCCACTGTCCTGCACAGTCATGATGTCCGTAACCCTTCGGGTCAGTTGAGCGGTCCGCCGGCGACATACATGACCTGACCGGAGACGAAGCCGGCCTCTTCGCCCGTGAAGAAGGCGATGGCGCCCGCGACGTCCTCGGGGCGGCCGACGCGCTGCACCGGGATCTGGGTGGCGGCAGCGGCCTGGAACTCCTCGAAGCCCATGCCGACCCGGGCCGCGGTCTGCGCGGTCATCTCGGTGACGATGAAGCCGGGTGCGACGGCGTTGGCGGTGATGCCGAACTTGCCGAGCTCCTTGGCGAGGGTCTTGGTGAAGCCCTGCAGACCGGCCTTGACGGCAGAGTAGTTGGCCTGGCCGCGGTTGCCGAGCGCCGAGGAGGAGGAGAGCGAGACGATACGGCCGAACTTGGCGTCCACCATGTGCTTCTGGACGGCCTTGGCCATCAGGAACGCGCCCTTGAGGTGCACGTTCATCACCGTGTCCCAGTCGGACTCGCTCATCTTGAAGAGCAGGTTGTCGCGGAGCACGCCCGCATTGTTGACGAGGATCGTCGGGGCGCCGAGCTCGGCGGCGACCCGCGCGACCGCGGCTTCCACCTGGGCGCTGTCCGACACATCGCAGCCGACGGCGAGGGCGGTGCCCCCGGCGGCGGTGATCTTCTCGACGGTGTCCTTGCAGGCCGCCTCGTCGAGGTCGAGTACGGCGACGGCGCGGCCCTCGGCCGCCAGGCGTACCGCGGTGGCGGCGCCAATGCCCCGCGCCGCTCCGGTCACGATGGCGACGCGCTGCTCGGTGGTGGACATGCTTGGTTCTCCTCGCCCTTGGATCGCGGCTCAGCGGACGTCGGGGCACCCCGGCACGGAACCTTTGCGTGCGCGGAGCCTTCCCGATAACTGAGCAACCGCTTAGTACCTTCAGCAGACGAGACGCTAGAAGCCCTGACACTCGGTGTCAACGGCCCACGGCCGCAGGGGTGCATGTCACACCCTGCGGCGCCGCCGGCACAGTGGCTGCGGGCGGCGCCGCGGGGCGCCGGATCAGCGCACCAGCAGGTCGAGCAGCCGTTCGACCTCCGCCTCCGGGTCGGTCGTGAGGCCACTGTGCACGGGGCTCGGCTGGACGACGGTGGAGCGCGGGGCGATCAGCCAGCGGAAGCGGCGGCCTGCGTCGTCGCGGGCCGCCTGGCCCGCGTCCGTACCGCCGCGGCACACGCCCTCGACGGCGTGCAGGGCTGCCCGTACACCGACCACGTCGGCGGTCGGGTCCAGGGCCCTCAGTTTGGTCTCGTCGAGATGGGTGCGGGCGGCGACGAAACCCTGCGCGTGGCAGTAGACGACCACGCCCGCATTGAAGTACTCGCCGCGCTGCACCCGCGGCACCACGCGCAGCAGCGCGTACTCGAAGACATCGCGCTTGGTCACCGCTGGCCGTCCTTGTCGTTCTGCTTCTTGGTGGGGTGCGGCCAGGGGGTGAGGTGTTCGGTCAGCCAGCCGGGGGCCTGCGACGGCTTGGGCTCGGTGGGGCCCTCCACCGTGATGCGCTCATGAATGGTGGCGGCGCGCGGCAGCAGCGCCTCCACGTAGGCGCGGCGCAGCTCGTCAGTGGAATCGAAGCCGGGCTCGTCCACCAGCCACTCGTCGGGGACATCGGCCGCGACCTCGGTGAGCAGTTCCTCGGTGACCAGCGGGGCGAGCTCGGCGGCGGCCGCCGCGATATCGGGGGCGAACGGGGCCAGCGCATGGTCCGAGGCGTTGTACGGCTTGGCGGCGGACGCCTGGGCGCCGGGCCAGTTGTGGTGCCAGATCATGGTGGCGCCGTGGTCGATGAGCCACAGGTCGCCGTGCCAGATCAGCATGTTCGGGTTGCGCCAGGACCGGTCGACGTTGTTGATCAACGCATCGAACCAGACGACACGCCCGGCTTCCCGTGAGTCCACCTGGTAAGCGAGCGAGTCGAAGCCGATCGAGCCGGGCAGGAAGTCCATCCCGAGATTGAGCCCACCGCTGGCCTTCAGGAGCTCCTGCACCTCCTGGTCGGGCTCGGCGAGCCCGATGACCGGGTCGAGCTGGATCTGCACGAGGTCGGGGACGCGAAGGCCGAGCCTGCGGCCGAGTTGTCCGCAGATGACCTCCGCGACCAGGGTCTTGCGGCCCTGTCCGGCGCCGGTGAATTTCATGACGTAGGTGCCGAGATCGTCAGCCTCGACGATGCCTGGGAGCGATCCGCCCTCCCGCAGGGGCGTGACATAGCGGGTCGCGGTGACTTCTGTGAGCATTTCCCCAGGCTATACAGCGCGGACGCCTTGCCATCCATGGAATGTCGCGAACCGCCACAGACTGTGAAATCCCCACGGTCGATCCTGGGGAGAATCGGCGATCCCGACCGTCGTGCCGGCATTCATCGGCTACCTGGCGGCCCTGTCTCAACGGACTGCGACTTGCGCAGCGGCAGGCCCGACTGACCCGGGTCCAGTGCTTCGACCGGGAGGGTTCGCCGGCCGGACAGGCGACACTCCGTGCGAACGCCTCTGCTGTTAAATAGCGTCACGTTCACAGTGAAGGGGGCGTGATCATGGCAGAACGTGCGGTTCCGCCTCGCGTGGTGGCCGCAGAGCGTGTCGCCTCCGAGGCGGGATTCAAGAAGAGTTGCATCCCCGAAGTGGGCAGGTTGCTCAAACTGGCCGCTGCTGCGAAACCCCACGGAGTCATTGCGGAGAGCGGCACCGGCTCGGGAGTGGGCACCGCCTGGCTGCACAGTGGCCTTGGCGCCGGTGCACGCCTGGTTACGGTAGAGCGTGACGAGGAGCTGGCCCGTCGAGCAGCCAGTGTCTTCGCGGACGACAAGCGCGTCAGCATTCTCACTGGGGACTGGCGGCTGCTTGAGCAGCATGCCCCGTTCGACGTCTTCTTCTGTGACGGCGGGGGCAAGCGCGACGACCCCCAGGGGGTCGTCGAGCAGCTTGCTCCGGGTGGCCTTCTCATCCTGGACGACTTCACCCCCTCGCCCCATTGGCCGCCTCGTTTCGGCGGCGAAGTGGATGAGCTCCGCCTGTTCTACCTCACTCATCCAGCCCTGGACGCCACTGAAATACTCACAACACCAGCCAGTTCAGTGGTTGTTGCGGCACGCCGTGTCTAAGAGCCTGTCGGGTGGCTGATCATGCGTGATGCGTGACGGTCGTGATCTGCCTTCCGGGCATGGCGACGGCCCCGGAATGATCACGTGGTGTGTG
>NZ_JBEOVN010000186.1:0-14054 GCF_040295565.1 Streptomyces sp. NPDC002785
ACAACGGGCACCTCGGCAACTGCATCGGCCATCAGAACGACACGAGCATGCCTGCTGACCATGCCGCCGCACCGCGAAACTCCAAGATCCCCGACAGAGTCAAGCTGAGGCACACCCAGGCGCACTGAAGGGTGGCGGTGAAGTTGCGGCCCGTCCTGCGCTTCCGGACCCGGCCGGACATACGTCACGGCCTCCTCTGAGCGACCGGTACCGTAGAACGTACAATCTCGTGGGCCTCCTGACGGGCTGCGTGAACCGCCAGAGGAACAGATGAGGAAGCCATGACGACGAACCGCGGACGCAAGGACGTCATCCGGGACCGGATGGCCGCGACCGGCGAGTCGTACAACGTCGCCGCCCGCAATCTGAAGGCGATGAAGGACATGGGCGCCACGCGTGAGGCCGTCCTCACCCAGCGCTGGCGTCCCGCCGACTCGCTCGACGTTCCGTGCCCCTGTGGCGGTACGTGCGAGCCCGGCGAGAAATGCGAGCGCTGCCACGCGCTGCACCGTCATGTGGCGCGCTACCCCGGCAGTGTCACGGACGTGGAGGCCTGGGCGGACCGTTACGACTGCATGGGCTGCGCGCGCTCGTACATCCTGACCGTGGTGCTGCCCGGTCGGCCGTGGGGCGTCGCCGAGACGGTCGTCCAGGGCGGGTCGGCGGAGGCGGTCGTGCGGGCCCGGGTCTTCCCGGGAGTCGCCCACCCGCTGCTGCGGCCGGAGAACCCCGAGGACGAGGGCGAGGGCTGACGCCCGGCGTCAGCCCTCGCTCAGGTCGTGGCCGTCAGCCCTCGTCGGGCGTCAGCCGCAGCGAGATCGAGTTGATGCAGTACCGCTGGTCCGTCGGGGTCGGGTAGCCCTCGCCCTCGAAGACATGGCCGAGGTGCGATCCGCACCGGGCGCAGCGGACCTCGGTGCGGACCATGCCGTGGCTGCGGTCCTGGATCAGTTCGACCGCGTCCGTGTCCTTCGGGTCGTAGAAGGACGGCCAGCCGCAGTGCGACTCGAATTTGGTGTCGGAGCGGAACAGTTCCGCGTCACAGGCGCGGCAGGAGTAGACGCCCGTGGTCTTGGTGTCGGTGTACTCGCCGACGAAGGCGGGTTCGGTGCCGGCCTGACGCAGGACCGCGTACTCGGCGGGGGTCAGCTCCGCCCGCCACTGCTCGTCCGGCTTCTCGATGTCGTACGACACGTCGCTCCCTCAGCTCGACAGGTGGTCCAGGATCTGCGGGCCGAGGTCCGTGACGTCGCCCGCCCCCATGGTGAGAACGAGGTCGCCGGGCTTCGCCATTCCCGCGATGACCTCGGGGACCGCCGCCTTGTCGTGGACCGCGGTGACATCGGCGCCCGCGGACGTCGCGGCATCGGTGATCAGGTCGCTGGTGATGCCGGGGATCGGGTCCTCGCGGGCCGGGTAGATGTCCAGGACCACGGAGGCGTCGGCCAGCGCGAGTGCCTGGCCCATCTCGGTGCCGAGCTCCTGGGTGCGGGAGAAGAGGTGGGGCTGGAAGACGACCAGGAGGCGGGCGTCGGATGCGGCGCCGCGCATCGCTTCGAGGTCCGCGGTCATCTCGGTGGGGTGGTGTGCGTACGAGTCGATGACCTGCACCCCTGCCGCCTCGCCCTTGAGCTGGAGGCGGCGCTTGACCCCGGTGTACTTGCCGAGGGCCGAGGCCAGATTGTGGGCCGGGATGCCGAGGGCGACACCGGCGGCGAGGGCCGCGACCGCGTTGTGGGCGTAGTGGCGGCCGGGCACGGAGACCGTGAACGTGAGGTACTTCCCGTTCAGGATGACCGTGACCTCGCTGGTCAGACCGCGCGGGGTGACCTTGTGGACGCGTACGTCGGCGGTCTCGGACTCGCCGTAGGTGACGACCTTCACCGAGGACAGGGCGCGCACCCGCTTGGTCAGCTCGACGGCGCCGGGCTGGTCGGCGGCGATCACCAGGGTGCCGTCGGGGACGATCTTGCCGGCGAACGTCTCGAAGGATTCGTAGATCTCGTCCATCGAGGCGTAGTTCGCGTGATGGTCCAGTTCGACGTTGAGGACGATCGCGACCTCGGGGTCGTACTTCTGGAAGCTGCGGTCGCTCTCGTCCGCCTCGGCGACGAAGATCTGGCCCTCGCCGTGCGCGGCGTTGGTGCCGGGGCCCGCGAGGTCGCCGCCGATGGCGTACGAGGGGTCGAGGTTCAGTTCGGACAGGGCGACGGCCAGCATCGACGTGGTGGTCGTCTTGCCGTGCGTACCGGCCACCGCGATCGCGCGCGCGCCGCCCATCAGGGAGGCGAGCGCGTCGGAGCGGTGCACGACGGGGATCGACAGCTCGGCGGCGCGCACCAGCTCCGGGTTGTCGGGGCGGATGGCGCTGGAGACGACCACGCACGAGGCGTCGTCCGCCAGATGTCCGGCGGCATGTCCGATGTGGACGGTCGCTCCCAGCGCCCGCAGCGCCTCGGCCGTTCCCGACTCCTTGGCATCGCTGCCCGCGACCTTCGCACCGCGCTGGGTGAGGATCTTCGCGATGCCCGACATTCCGGCGCCGCCGATGCCGATGAAGTGCGGCCGTTCCATGGCGGCAGGAATACCGGATGCCATGCGTGTGTCTCCCCAGGAGTCGAAACGAGTACCCGCCCAGCCTATTCGCTGTGCGCGAAGAGCTTGAGCACCGGTACGCCGACCTTGTGCCGGGCCCTGGACGCCCAGTCCCGGTGGAAGAACTCTTCCACGTAGTGCGGCGCGGTCAGCACGATGACTTCATCAGCCTCCGCGTCGTCGACCACGGCCTTCAGCTTGTCCAGCGGGTGGTCCTCGATCACCTGTCCGACCGCTTCGGAGCCTGCCTGCCGCAGGGCCTCGAGTGACACTTCGAGCGCGAGTTCGGCGGACTGCCTGGCATTCTTGCCCTCCGGCTCCTCACCCTCCCGGGCGGCTTCCTTCAGTTCGCCCATCGCCAGGTCGTCGATGGCCCGCAACAGCACATCGGCCTGGTCACCGCGCGGCTGCATGAGCACGACGAAGGAGGTCCGCTCCTCCCCGTGCAGGGTGGTGACGAACTCGACGTCCTCGGAAGTAAGGGGCTTCTCGATCATCAAAACGCTGGTGAACACCACGGGCGCCCTTCTGCTTCAGTGACCGTCACCGGCCTCTGGTGAAACCGTCCTTCCCCGTGCTCGCACGGGGACTGCGAGAGTAATTGTGCCCACCGGAAGCTAACCGGAACGACAAATTCTGCCGATTGTCAGATCCGACGGTATCGGGTGAAGAGGAACCCGGCCTCTTCCAGCATCGATGTCAGGGCGAATCGTTCCGGCACGGCCACCGAGGGGCCACCGGCGATCCGCTGCGCGTCTCCGGCGGTCAGCATCGGCGAGAGCGTCAGACAGAGCTCGTCCAGCACCCCGGCGGCCACGAACTGGCCCAGCATCCTGGGTCCGCCCTCGGTCAGCAGCCGCTTGAGTCCACGGTCCGCCAGCTCCCGTACGGCCCTGGCGGGATCCACCCGGGAGCCCTCCCCCGCGATCACCACATCGGCGCCCGCCTTGCGCGCCGCCTCAATCCGGTCCGCAGGGGCTCCGGCGCCGGTCAGCACCAGGGTCGGGACGAGCGGCGAAGCGAAGAGCGGCAACGAGAAGTCCAGGTCCAGGCTGCCGCTCACCACGGCGATCGCCGGTGCGGGCCCCTGCCCGGCCGCGGCCCGGCGGGCAGCGAAGGCCTCGCGGGCCCTGGCGGGCCGGTAGCCCTCCAGCCGTACGGTCTCCGCCCCCGCCACGACCACATCGGCCAGCCCGCGCAGGGTGCCGAAGATCCGCATGTCGCTCTCGCAGGAGATCGGCTGCGAGCGCCCGTCGTGCTGGGCGGCGCCGTCGAGCGTCGAAACCATGTTGGCGCGCAGCCAGGGGCCGTCCTGCTCGGGGTACGCGTAGGCGTCGGCCAGCTGGTCCAGGCTCCACTCCCCTTGGTCATCAGCCGGTGTCAGGTCGGTCACAGGGAAGAGGCGTCGCATGTTCTGCAGTCTGGCACGGCGCTCAAGGCCGACCGGCAAACAGGGGTGGGCGAGGCCGTAAAGTTGAGAGCTGTGTCGTCCTCCACCGCCGTGCCGGGGCAGAGCCCCATAGCCGAAACGGCCCCGCTGTCCCTGTGTGCCCTTGAGCCGCACGTCCCCGCCGACCGCCTGGTCGCCGAGATGGTGCCGCCGCCGCGCTTCGACTCCGTACGCTTCGATACGTATGTCCCGGACCCCAACCAGCCGAGCCAGGTCGAGGCGGTCAGGGTCCTGAGCGGCTTCGCGGCCGGGCTCGGCGGGGCGCATGCCACCGGCTCCGGCAAGCGCAAGTGGTTCAGCAAGAAGCCGGCGGCGCCCGCGGCGCCCCTCGGGGTCTACCTCGACGGCGGCTACGGCGTCGGCAAGACGCACCTGCTGGCCTCCCTCTGGCACGCCACGCCCGCCGCGCCGTCGCTGAAGGCGTTCGGCACCTTCGTGGAGCTGACGAACCTGGTCGGTGCGCTGGGCTTCCAGCAGACGGTGCGGACGCTGAGCGGGCACCGGCTCCTGTGCATCGATGAATTCGAGCTGGACGACCCGGGTGACACGGTCCTGGTGTCATCGCTGCTCAGCCGGCTGGTCGAGGCCGGGGTCGCACTCGCCGCCACCTCCAACACACTGCCCGGCAAGCTCGGTGAGGGCCGGTTCGCCGCCGCCGACTTCCTGCGGGAGATCCAGGGGCTGTCCTCGCACTTCCGTCCGCTGCGGATCGACGGCGAGGACTACCGCCACCGCGGGCTGCCCGAGGCCCCCGCGCCGTACTCCGACGAGCAGGTCACCCGGGCCGCGTACGCCACCGAGGGCGCCAGCCTGGACGACTTCCCCTCGCTCCTCGACCATCTCGCCCGGGTCCATCCGAGCCGCTACGGCGCGCTGACGGACGGCCTGCGGGCGGTCTGCCTCACCGAGGTCCAGCCGGTACCGGACCAGTCGACCGCGCTGCGGCTCGTCGTCCTCGCCGACCGGCTGTACGACCGGGAGGTTCCGGTGCTCGCCTCCGGGGTCCCGTTCGACAAGCTGTTCAGCGAGGAGATGCTGAACGGCGGGTACCGGAAGAAGTACTTCCGGGCGATCTCCCGGCTGACGGCGCTGGCGCGCGACGCAAAGGGTCTGGTGGCGCAGTAGGTTCGGGGGCGTACCACCCGATGCAGGTTCGGGTGGTACGCCCGAGGTGCCCCCGGGCGCCTCGTATCTCCCGTATCACCGCGCACACCGTTTGAAGGGATCCAGCATGGCTACCACGCGTCAGGCGCACACGGTCTGGGAAGGCAACCTGATCGAGGGCAAGGGTGTCGTCACCTTCGACTCCTCCGGCATCGGCGACTTCGAGGTCTCCTGGCCGTCCCGCGCGGAGAAGGCGAACGGGAAGACCAGTCCCGAGGAGCTCATCGCAGGGGCACACTCCAGCTGCTTCTCGATGGCGCTGTCCCACGGCCTGACCACCGCCGGCACCCCGCCGACCCGGCTGAACACCCAGGCCGAGGTCACCTTCCAGCCCGGTACCGGCATCACCGGTATTCACCTCACCGTCCAGGGCGAGGTGCCGGGTCTCGACGAGTCGGGCTTCGTCAAGGCCGCCGAGGACGCCAAGGCGAACTGCCCGGTCAGCCAGGCGCTCACGGGCACGACGATCACGCTCACCGCGTCCCTGGTCTGACCCCACGGGGCTCTGTGGGGCCAGTGACGCGCACGAGGCTCGTGACCCGCATGGTTCCCGCGCGACGATACGCGTGGTACACACATGCGGGTCACATCTCCTGTCCGCCAGCAGGGAGTTGCCTCATGTCATCAGCATCAGCACGACAGCTCGCAACACGACGAAAGGTCCTGGCCGGCAGCGGCGCGGCCGTTGCCTCGATCGCCTTCGCCGGGGCGTTCTCCGAACTCTTCGCGGGTACCGCCGCCGCCCGGGGGCACAGCGGCTACGGCCCGCTCGTACCCGACCCGGACGGTCTGCTCGACCTCCCGAAGGGCTTCCGCTACCGGGTCCTGTCCCGGGAGGGCGACCCGCTCCGCTCCGGCGAGGGCCAGGTCCCCAGCAACCACGACGGCATGGCCGCCTTCGCCGGACGGCACGGCCATGTCCGTCTCGTACGCAACCACGAGAACCGGGTCACCGCGAAGATCGCGGTCCCGGCCGTCGAGGGCCTCACCTACGACCCGATGGGCAAGGGCGGCTGTACGGCCCTGGAGCTGGACCGCCGCAACAATGTCCTCGGCGAACGCGTCGCCATCGCCGGTACCGCGGTGAACTGCGCGGGCGGCCGCACCCCTTGGAACACCTGGCTGACCTGCGAGGAGACCGAGGACAAGGCCGGCACCAACGGCTACACCAAGGACCACGGCTTCATCTTCGAGGTGGACGGCGCCAATCCGCACCGCACCGGCGCCGTGCCGCTCACCGCGATGGGCCGCTTCCAGCACGAGGCGATCGCGATCGATCCGAAGAACGGGATCGTGTACGAGACGGAGGACGCGTTCGACAAGCCGTTCGGGCTCTTCTACCGCTTCCTGCCGAGGAAACCACTTGGCGGGACGGGCTCACTGCGGGCCGGCGGCCATCTGGAGGCCATGCGGGTGCCTGGCGTCCCCGACCTCTCAGCGGTCCAGGAGACCGGTGCGAGTTTCGAGGGCATCGAGTGGGTTCCCGTACCGGATCCGCAGGCGGCCGGGACCCCGATCCGGTTCCAGGACTTCGGCCCGAAGGGCATCACGCACGCGCAGAAGCTGGAGGGCTGCTACTGGGGTGGGTCCGCGATCTACTTCGTTTCCAGCTTCGCGCACCGCTCGCAGGGTTCGGCGGCCGACCACTACGGCCAGGTGTGGCGGTACGAGCCGAAGCGGCGCCGCCTCACGCTGGTGATCGTCTTCGGTCCCGGTACGGACGTCCAGCTGCCGGGCGATTCCCCCGACAACATCTGCCTGGCCTCCGACGGCGGGCTGATGGTGTGCGAGGACGGCGACGGCGCACAGCATGTGTTCGGCCTGACGCGGGGCGGCGAGGTGTACGCGATGGCTCGGGGCCGACAGAACATCGGGACGCCCGAGGAGCCCGCGTGGGGCGAGTTCGCCGGGGTCACGTTCTCTCCGGACTGCGGGACGATGTTCGTCAACTGCTATACGCCGGGGACGACGTTCGCGGTGACGGGGCCGTGGCGCTGATTCGTTGACGCGCAGGGGGCGGGCAGCTGTTGCCCGCCCCCTGCGCACTACGGCACCGATACCGGGCAGGTCGCTGCGCTCGCCCCGCCCGGGGAGGGCCCGCGCGACGGCTCCTCGGCTTCACCGCGGAGCATCTCCTCGACGACTGGTCGACGACGTACCTCGACAGCCGGACCGCGGTTCGACGGCCCGAGTGAATCCAAGACCGACTTCGATGCGAAGGAGCGCCACGGACGACCGATAATGCGATAACCCGATATTTTCCATGAGTGATCAACTCGGCACGCAAGCTTGCGTCTCTGACTGTTCTGGGTACGGCTCTCGGCTGCCTCGCCGCCTGCGGAGGCCCCGGGGGCTCCCCTGCCGACCGACCGCCGGACGCGGGGCGTACGCCCGTTGTCGGCCGTGCCCCTTCGCACACGCTCTCGAAACCGCCGCCCGTGAGCGCGACCCCCACCGCAAGGGATCAGCCGCCCACCTCGGCTCCGGCCCCCGGCGCGCTGACGCCGGTTTTCACACGCGGGGCGAAGACCGGCGAGAAGGTGGTGGCGCTGACCTTCGACGCCGACATGACGGCCGACGAGGGGCCGCGCGCGGCTTCGGGCGAGCACTTCGACAACCCCGAACTGATCGCGCTACTGCGCCGGTTGAAGGTACCCGCGACCGTGTTCATGACGGGGCGGTGGGCCGATGAGTACCCGGCGCAGGCCCGGTCCATCGGCGCCGATCCGCTCTTCGAGGTCGCCAACCACTCGTACAGCCACTACGCCTTCAAATCCCCCTGCTACGGACTGCCGACCGTGGCGAAGGGCGAGATGCGCGGCGATGTGGAGCGGGCCTTCGCCGCGTTCCGGAAGGCGGGTGTGCGCAATGTGGTGCCGTACTTCCGATTCCCCGGCGGCTGCTACGACAATGCGGCTCGACGCGCCCTCGCACCCGCGAAGGTGACGGCGGTGCAGTGGGACGTCGTCAGCGGCGATGCGTTCGCGACGGATGCGGACGCGGTGGCGCAGCAGGTGCTGGACGGGGCGAAGCCGGGCTCGGTGGTCGTCATGCACTGCACCCGCAGCGCGGCCCCGGTCACGGCCGAGGCGGTACGCCAGGTGGTCCCGGAGCTGCGCGAGCGCGGGTACCGCTTCGTGAAGGTCTCCGACCTGATGCGAACGCGCCCGTCCTAGTGCCTCCCGGCACTGGCCGGAGCACACCGCGCGCCGGGCCTCCTGCGCCCGCGGGTCCGGGGCAGGGCGCGCTGCCCGCGGGTGCGCCGCCCGCGCCCGAGGCCGCTCCGGCGGCCCACCCCGCTCAGGTTCAGTTGGCCGACGCCTTCTCGGGCTTGAGCTCACTGGGCCTTACGATCACGAAGCCCTCGCCGTCCAGCCGCAGTTGGACGGCCTCTCCGGACCCGCCGCGCATCATCGAGCCGAAGCTCTGCGAGCGGTGCAGCGACGTGGTCAGGTTGGCGCTCCAGCCGACCACCGCGTCCGTGTCGACGCACACCGGCTGCTGGGGCGTGACGGGTATCACGATGGGGTGGCCCTCACACGTGAGGCCGAGCTTGCCGTATCCGGTGAAAACGGTGTTGAAGAGGCCGCCACCGGTCATCCCGGCGCCCTTCACGGTCTTGATCTCGTAGGAGAGCGTGGCGTCGAAACAGAGCACGTTGCGGCCGTTGATGGTGAGGACGTCGCCCTGCTCCATGTCCACGATGAAGCAGTTGGCGGCCTCGTGCGCGAACCAGGCCTCGCCCTGGCCGCGGACCGCCATCAGCGGCAGCCCCTCGCCGGTGACGGCGCGCTTGAGCAGGCCGCCGAGACCCTGGCCCTTGCGCTCGAACTGCAGGTCACCTCGGAAGGCGATCATCGCTCCCTGGCGGGCGTGCATCTCGCCGTTGACGGCGTACTTGATGGATTTGGCGTTCTGCAGGGTCATCCCGGGGGCGGTTGCATGCTGCGCCATGTTCTCGCTGGAAAAGAGATCGCTCTTCATGCGGTGCATCCTCACCCGGAGCGATTCATTCCGCCAAGAAGCGATTCTCGGGCGGCTGGCAGACTGGGACGAGTGAGTGACAACGACACCCCCGTATCCCTGTCCGAATCCCCGGCCACGTCCTGCTCCCCGGCGGCGGACAGCCCGTTCAGGTCCGAGCGGACGCGCCGGGACGAGGCCCCGCAGTACGTGCTGCCGCTGGTCGTGCACATCGAGAAGACGGCTCCCCCGGCCCGTACCGACGCGCTGCGGACCGCCGCCCGCGCGGTGCTCGTGATGCTCTCCGACGACCGATCGGCCGGCGAGGGCGAGTGGGCGCGGGCGATGCGGGACTGGCAGGACGCCCGGATCCGCAAGGTGGTGCGGCGGGCACGCGGCGCGGAGTGGCGCAAGGCGTCCACGCTGCCCGGCATCACGGTCACGGGCGAGGACGCCGAGGTACGGGTCTTCCCGCCGGTGCCTCTGGACGGCTGGCCGAAGGAGCTGGCGAAGCTCCAGGTGTCGGGGACGGATCTGGACGACCCCGAGCCGCCGGCCGCGCCAGATCCCGCGGGTCCGGTGCTGTGGCTGAACCCGGAGCTGGACATGTCGGCGGGCAAGGCGATGGCGCAGGCCGGACACGGTGCGCAGCTCGCCTGGTGGGAGCTGTCGGAGACGGAGCGCAAGGCGTGGCGCGAGGCGGGCTTCCCGCTGTCGGTCGCCACTCCGGAGGCGGGCCGCTGGCAGGAACTCACGACGAGCGGCCTGCCGGTGGTGCGCGACGCCGGGTTCACCGAGATCGCTCCGGGGTCGTGCACGGTGGTCGCCGACCATCCCGCGCTGCGCGGCTGAGCGGGGGCGGGGCCGTTCCCCCGTGTCCGCAGGGCCCGTTGAACATCCCGCTGCGGTGATACGTACCTCCCGGCACTGCCGCACCGGCAGTATTCGACGCCGTCACGCCTCGGCCCGGGAGAGACCTTGTTGCGACGCATCAACGAAAACGGCCCTCATCCCACGCGGCCCTCCACGACACCGATGCCCTGACCACCCCGGACCGGGAACCTCAAATCAACCTCTGAACGTCCCCCTCTTCGGATTCACCACCACCCGCCAGGGCCATTAGCCCTGCACGGAGTGAAGGAGGGGGACGAGATGAAGCTGGGAATCGGCATCGGCTGGCGGCCGGAGATCGCGGACGCCGTCGAGGCACTGCCGGGGATCGACTGGGTGGAGGCGGTCGCGGAGAACATCTGCACCGACCATCTGCCCGATTCGCTGGTACGGCTCAGGGCACGCGGTGTCACCGTCGTCCCGCACGGCGTCTCGCTCGGCCTCGGCGGGGCCGAGCGTCCCGACGCGGGACGGCTCGCGGATCTCGCCGCCCGTGCCGAGCTGCTCGGCACGCCGCTGGTCACCGAGCACATCGCGTTCGTACGGGCCGGAGGGCCGCGCACCGCTTCGCCGGGGCTGGAAGCGGGCCATCTGCTGCCCGTACCGCGGACCTGGGACGCGCTCGACGTGCTGTGCGAGAACGTACGGATCGCGCAGGACTCGCTGCCGGTGCCGCTGGCACTGGAGAACATTGCGGCGCTGATCTCCTGGCCCGACGAGGAGCTGACCGAGGGGCAGTTCCTGGCGGAGCTGGTCGAGCGCACCGGCGTCCGGCTGCTGATCGATGTCGCCAATCTGCACACCAACCACGTCAACCGCGACGAGGATCCGGCCACCGCGCTCGACGAACTGCCGGTGGAGGCCATCGCGTACGTACATGTGGCGGGCGGCGTCGAGAAGGACGGCATCTGGCACGACACCCACACCCACCCGGTCACCGAGCCCGTGCTCGACGTCCTCGCCGAACTCCGCTCGCGATTCGACCCGCCCGGCGTCCTCCTGGAACGGGACGACGACTTCCCGCCGGCCGAGGAGCTGGCGGGCGAACTGATCACGATCCGCGCCACGCTGGACCGGGCCGCTGCCCTCGGCGCCGGTGCGTCGGGGCACGCCGGGAACCCCATGTCGCGACCTGCCCGGAGCCCCGGTCCGTCCCTGGACGCCGTGCGCGACCGGATCGCGGTCGCCCAGACCGCGCTGCTTTCCGCCCTCGTCGCGGGCACCTCCGCCCCTCAGGGCTTCGACCACCGTCGGCTCGGGATTCAGAGCCGTGCCCTGGCCGCCAAGCGGGCCGGGGTCGTCGCGAAGGTGGCACCCGAGCTGCCGGAGATTCTGGGCGCCGGCTACCGGGACGCCTTCCTCGCGTACGCCAGGACCCGTCCCATGTCCGCCGGTTACCGGCGCGACGCGCTGGACTTCGCCGAGGGGCTGCTGATCGCCGGCCGGCCCGCCGACGACGCGGCACGGCGCCGGCTGACCCACTGGTGGCAGGACCGGGCCGCCGCGCGCCCGCCGCGCCGCTCCACCCGGCTGGTACGAGCGGCCCGCGCGGCCCTGATCGGAAGGTGACCGGCATGAACACCCTCGCCGTGCTGATGGATCTCGGCATCGTGGTCTCGTCGGTCCTCCTGATCGTGGGGGTCACGCGTGCTCGGGGCGGGTCCGGCGGCTCCGTCCACGACCTCTTCGAAGTCGCTTTCCTGAACGGTGGCCCGGGCAGGGTGGTGGACACCGCGCTCACCGCGATGCAGACGGACGGACGGCTCGCCATCGGCGGTCCCGGCATCGTCGCCGTCCAGCAGGTGGACGCCCGTGACCCGGTGGAGCGCGCGGTGCTCCAAGAACACGCCATGGCGCCCACCGGCGCGCTGCACACCCTGCGCCATGCGGTGATGCGGCACCCCGCGGTGCAGGAGATCGGCGACGGGCTCGCGGCCCGCGGCCTGCTGACCGCGCCCGCCGCGAACCGGACGTGGGGTCGCTGGGGCGTCGCGCAGGGGCTGGTCTGCCTGCTCGCCATTCCGGTCTCCGTACCGATCATCTTCAAGGTCCTCCCGGCCCTGCTCGTCGGTATCCCGATCGGCTTCGTCTGCGCCGGTCTCGCCCGGGGACGGGTCACCAGGGCGGGGCGTCAGGCCGCCGAGGCGTACCGCACCGCCCATGCGTACAACCCGCACCCGGCTCATCTGGTGGCCACGCACGGACTGCGGGCCCTCCCCGATCCCGTACTGCGGGCGCAGCTGATGGCGACGGCCCGGATGCGCCCGGCCGGGCGGCCGCTGCTCTCGGGCTCACGGTCCTCCTCGTCCTCGGACTCCTCCGGCATGTTCGTCGCACCGGCGGTGTGGTGTGCCGGTACGGGCCCAGGCCGTGGCAGCTGCGGAAGCTCCCATGACGGGGGCAGCAGCAGCGGAGGTGGCGGTTGCAGCTCGGGGTCGAGCTGCGGTTCGGGGTCCAGTTGCAGCTCAGGGTCCGGCTGCGGCGGGTCGAGCGGCTCCAGCTGCTCCAGCAGCAGCGGCTCCAGCTGCTCCAGCAGCAGCGGCTCCAGCTGCTCCAGCAGCAGCGGTTCCAGCTGCGGTGGCGGGTCCAGTTGTGGCAGCAGTTCCTGAGTGGCTGCGGCGTCCCGGTCATCGGCCCACGCCGCCGAGCCGTCCGCATGATGAACAGGCCATGGTGTTCCACGCCCTTCTCGCATAGAAATCCACCATGCTCTGGGTTCTGCTTCTGCTGGTCGCATGCGGTGCGGCAGCAATCTCGTGCATCCGGCTCTGCATCGTCTCCACCCGCGCCGGGCTGCTGCCCGGCGCGTCGGCGGATGCCGTACGGAAGATGACGGACGGTCATGAACCGACCCTGTACGAGATCGCGTTCCTGGCCGGTGGCCCGCACCGGGTGGTCGATCTGGCACTGGTCACCATGCATCTACGGCGGCGTCTGCTGCTCGCCCACACCGGCTGGACGACGGTCGTCGACCCGGAGGGCCGGGACGAGATGGAGCGCACGGTGATCCGTGCCATCGGCCCGGAGGGCCAGTCCCCGATACCGTCGGTACGGACGGCCGCGGCTGCCGCCGACACCGTGCGCGCCCTCGCCGACCGGCTCGTCACCGCAGGCCTGGCCGTCCCCCCTGGCGCCGGGACCGACGTCGCCGCCGCGGTCCGCGCCGTGCGGGGCGCGGCTCTGCTGGTGGTCGCGATGGGCGCTGCGGCGCTGCTGATACCCGGTCAGGAGCAGGGCGTCGACGGCCCGGTGGTCTCACTGCTCGTCTGGTTCGGGCTGCCGCTCGCCCTGACCCTGGGCTGTCTGATCATCGCCCGGATGGAGGTCCATCCTTACAGCCCCTGGGCCTCACCCGCCGGGCAGCGACTGCTTGCCGCGAACGAGGTCCCGGTGGTGCAGGAGAAGGACCATGGCCTCCTGGCGGCGTTTGCCGTACGGGGTGTGCGCGCCGTGAACGATCCGGCGCTGCGGGCCGCGCTCGGGGTCCACCGCCCGTCCAGCTGATCACTACCCCGGCCATCCCCTCCCTGGCCCTCTCCGCCCCGACCGCGGCCCCGGCAAACCGGGCTCGACGGCCCCGGCGGCGAGACCCGTGGGAGCACAGTTCTCCATTTCCCGGTCCATGGTCGAGGCCGGCTCCACAGCAGAACGCGACTGATTCGATGACGGGAAGTCAGCTCCCGTCATCGATACCGCCGTTGACAAGCAGGGACAGCAGTGGCCGACGGGCCGACACCAGGACGGTCCGATCCGGCGGCTGTCGCAACTCCGCGCTGCCGCTGATGGCCCCGCAACGCAGCCGGTCCAGTCGGTTGCGACCTTCTCCCGCAGGTAACGCGTGTGCACCCCCCGCTGCAGGCTCGGCATCAGGGGAGGAAAGGATTGACGTGCTCCCTGGCCTAAAGGACTCCGTTGGGAAATCCGCAAAGCGGCGGTCTGTAGTGGTCGGGATGGCATGATCGTCTTGTCTGTGGGCGGGAGGGGTCGGGGT
>NZ_JBEOVN010000187.1:0-13903 GCF_040295565.1 Streptomyces sp. NPDC002785
GCTGGCGCTGTCGCGGCTGAATCTGTACCAGGCCAGTCCCGTGGCGGTGACCCTCACCGCCACCGAGGGCGGCGGAGTGGTGGTGCGGGTCAGGGGGGTCGTGGACTACCGAACCCACCGGGCCGTGGGGAGCTACCAGGTCACCGGATCCTCCGGGTCCTCCGGAGCTTCCGGGCCCGCCGCCGGGCAGCTCGACCACGGGCTGATCGTCTGGGACAACGGCGGCCTCGGCCTGGCCCCCGCGCCCAAGGGAGACAACAGCCCGGCCTGGCAGCAGGCCGGGCACATCGCTCGCTCGGGCTGGTCCGCGCGCTCCTACACGACCGATCCCCTGGACGCCGGGCTCCAGTTGCTCATCGGGCTGGGCGCGGACCGCCCCGACAACCCACTGCTGCCGAGCAGGACGAGCCCGACATCTACGCCAAGAACCCCGACGGTTCCTACGTCATCCCCGCCACCGCCCACGTGCGCCTCGCCAGCCCCCGCTTCGACGGCGGCGCCCGTATGCTCCGCCGCAGCTACAGCTACGACGACGGCCCGACCGACCGCGGCCTTCTCTTCTGCGCCTTCATGCGCGACCCCGCCCAGTTCACCCGCGTCCAGAACCGCATGGCAGCCCGCGACGCCCTCAACCCGTTCCTCCAACACCGGGCCTCGGCCGTGGCCTACGTCCTGCCCGGCGCCGCACCCGCCGGGACTCTCGGTGAACAGCTCTGGACATGAAGTCCGCCTCGTTCCCTCCTCCCTGCATTCGGCGACCGTCGCCGTGGCCGGCGAGGTCCCGTTCAAGCGGCTGAGGCACGCCATCGCCTGCTTCCCGACCGTCAGCGCACATCTCGCGGCAGCCGGTTCAGCAGCACGGCGAGGAACGCCCGGTCGGTCGGCGTGAACCGCACCCGCTCCCCGCCCAGTTGGCACTCCAGTACTGTGATCTGGTGGCGCAGCGCCAGGATCTCGACGACCTTGTCCCGGTCGAGGCGCCGGCCGACCGTGCCGGGCAACGGGTGTCTGGGGGGGGGTGTCGTCGTGCATCCCGATGTAGGCGTACATGGGTGAGACCCGAGCGACCAGTTCGCCTCGCGCGTACTGCGGCTGGTTCTGGAGGTGAGGGAAGACGTCGCGGCCGACCCCCGTGGCTGCCTTGATGACCTCCCGCCACGTAGTGCCCGGCGCGTACCAGCCGTTGGCCGGGGGAAGTCCGTTCGGGCCGGGTCGTGGCAGATGATCAGCGGCGCGTCACTGCGGGTGCGGCCGTCGGGCCGGACCGTCGCGGAAGAGCACTGGTACGTCGAAGCTGTCGGCGTAGACGAGGGGCGGCGCGTCGGGCGTGTGTGCAGGAATCGCGTAGCCACTGTCGTACTGGACACCACGGTCCCTCCCACCACGAGCCTAAAGTTGCCGGGTAGGGGCCGTTGGGTGTGCAGTGGCGAGACGCTGGCGACGGACGGAGCACACGACTTCCACGCGCACTCCGGACTGCCGCCAGCACCTCGGTCGCGGTGTCGTCGGGGTGTGGTGTCAGTGCCCTGCGGCAGAGTGCCGTGCGTGATCAACGATTTGGACAGCATCGACTGGTCGTCGATGAGCCATGCGTACGGCCCGGCCGTCGACGTTCCGGTGTGGCTCGCCCGCCCGTGTCGACCAGGCGCGTCGGACCGCCTTTCGGAGATCAATTCGGCGAAGACCTCGACATCGCTCCAAAGCCGCGACGGGTAGAAGCTATTGACGGTGCATCAGCAAAAGCGGAGCATGGTCGAGGTGGCACGTGCGGGACGAGCGGCTGGAGACGCGGATGCCCGAGAAGCAGGATCTTGCAGATACGGAAACGGACGGCATCGAGCTCGAACTGTCGGAGCTCGATCTCATGTCGATCGATTCGCTCGACGGTACGGCGCTCGGCCAGGTCCTGTTGGAGATATTCGGCGGTGCGGGCTCCGAGGTAGGGCCACAGTACAGCCATCACAACAGCCACAGCAGCCACAGCAGTTTCAGCAGTTTCAGCTCACACAGTTCCAGTTCGTGGTCCGGTCGTGTCTGACGCGGTCCTGGAATCAGGGACCAGGCCGTTCAAATCCTTCATCTGCAAGGTCGCCTCACGCTGCAACCTCGACTGCGACTACTGCTATGTCTATCGGCACGCCGACCAGTCGTGGCGGTCGCAGCCGACGCGCATGTCCCTGGAGACCGCCGCCCAGCTCGGTCGCCGGATCAACGAGCACGCCCGTGAACACGGCTTGGAACAGGTGGACGTCACCCTCCACGGAGGCGAGCCGCTATTGCTGGGGGTGGACTACCTCCGCGCGCTCTGCGAGGCGGTGACGCGGGCGGCACCGGACGTCAGGCTCCGCTGGAACGGGCAGACCAACGGCACCGCGTACACCGAGGAAGTCCTGGAATTCTGCCGGGAGTGGGACGTCTCCTTCGGGCTGAGCATGGACGGGCCGCGTGCGGCCAACGACCGGCACCGGCTGGACCACGCAGGCAGGTCGTCCTTCGCCCAGGTGGAGCGTTCGATCGAGCTGCTGAGCAGCCGGCGGGCCCAGGGGCTGTGGGGCGGGATCCTCGCCGTGATCGACCTCGAATCGGACCCGGTCGAGACGTACTCCTACTTCCGCTCCTTCGATCCGCCGTCGATCGACTTCCTCCTGCCACTGGGCCATCACGACCTGCGCCCTCCGGGAAAGGAGCGGCTCGACACCACCCCGTACGCGGACTGGCTTCTCGGCGTTTTCGACCTCTGGTACGCGGAACGCCCGCAGCCCGTCAGGATCAGGCGCTTCCGCGACATCATGGCGCTCTATCTGGGGGCTGCGGACAGTTCCGAGGAGTGGGGGCTTCAGCCGGTCGACTTCATCGTGGTCGAGACCAACGGGGAAATACAGGCAGTGGACACCCTGAAGGTCACCTACCCGGGAGCCTGCAAGCTCGGCCTGAACATCGTCGACGACAGTTTCGACGCTGCGCTCAGATCGCCGATGGTGCGCGAACGTCAGGACAAGTGGCGGACCTTGGGAGAGGCCTGCCAGGAATGTGAACTGGTCCGCATCTGCGGGGGCGGCTACTTTCCACACAGATACTCCCGGCGGAACGGATTCCGGCAGGAGTCCGTCTACTGCGCCGATCTGAAGAAGCTCATCCATGCGATCACCGGCACGGCCGGACGGGACTTGCGACGCCTGCGCAGAGGCGTCGAACGCGAGGAGGGGACAGCAGGATGACCGCGACCATCCACCGGCTCGACCGGACCACCATCGCGTCACTGGCTGGTCCCACCGGCTGGACGGGGACCACCCGCGCCGTCTTCGCAACCCGGTACCTGCGCACCCTGGTAGGCATCCGCAGGCTCGCGGCGTTGCTCGCCGAGCAGGCCCCCGGTGCTCTCGCGGAGTCGGGCTTCGAGGCGAGTCTGGAGGCGATCGGCTCCGCCCCGGCCGACGTGCAGAAGCGGGTGCTCAACCACCCCAGCGCGGCGTTCTGGGTGGACGTGGCCTGGAACCTGGTCGGGCGGCGCGCCCCCGAGCGCTTTCCCGAGGTGCATCTCCTGCCCCATCTGCGGGAGTTCAGCCGCTTCGCACTGTCGGCGCTGCTCCTTCGCGGCCACGGGCGGCTGACGGCCGACGTCCGCGCGGACGCCGCAGGGCGGATCAGCCTGCCGGGCTCCGGCCTGGCCCTGGAGGGGACGCCACCATGGGCCCGTACCTCCCTGACCGTGGACAGCGGCCGCCTGACCTGGAGCGGACCGCACCTGCGCGTTCCGCGGCTCACCGGCGGCACGGAACTCAACTGGCTCGACCGGGACTTGAGGCTCGGCGAACGGACCGGGTTCACCTACGCCGAGCCGGACCAGGTCGAGGCGCGGCGCTGGCAGGACGAGCTGAACAGCCACTTCGACCGCATCGGAGCCGTGTGCGCGCCCCTTGCCGAGGAGCTTGCCGGCGGGCTCGCCGTCATCGTCCCGGTCCTGTCCCCGGATCCGTCGCGTGTGCATGTGAGCGGCAGCTTCCGTGAGGCGCCCGGGCTGGTCGCACTGGCGCTGGGAGAGCCGATGGCAACGGCCGAGGCGCTGGTGCACGAGTACGGCCACCAGAAGCTCAACGCCCTACTGCCGCTCGACCCGCTGATCGCCGACGACACCGGCGAGGCCGTCCACTACTCGCCCTGGCGGGACGACGCCAGGCCGCTGAGCGGGTTGCTGCACGCCGTCTACAGTTTCGTGAGCGTCGCCGACTTCTACCAGGCGGTCCTGGACACCCCGGACGCCGGCGGCCTGGACCCGCAGAGCGTTGTGGACCGCGCCTACCGGGTCGTCCGCCAGGTTCGTGACGGGCTGGGCGGACTGCGGGCGGCGGCCGCCCTGACGCCGCTGGGCACCACGTTCGTCGACGCTGTCACCGACCGGATCGAGGCCTGCGACCGGACCCTGCCCCCACCCCCGCCGGCGGAACGCCGTCGCATCGACGCCGAGCGCACCGCGCACCGCGCCCGCTGGGACGAACGGCATCCGGCCCCGGCCGCGCCGGCAGCACCCGCGCGGAAGCCCATGGCGCGGCCTGCCCGGAACGACGCCGCCACTCACGCCACCCTGCGCGCCCTGGGCCTCCCGGACGACTGGGACCCGGGGGCGATCGTCCGCCGGTGGTATCCGGGGGACTCCCTTCTTGAGGCCGTACGCGACCTGCACCGGCTGCGCGGAGGGACGGCGGCAGACGCACTGCCGGACACCGCCCCGGGCGAGGGCCTGATCCCGGACCTCGCGGCGGCACACCTCGCGTACGTGTCCGAGGACTACCGCACCGCCGGCGTGCGCTACGCGGCCTGCGTCAACCACGACCCGCGGAGTCCGTACTTCTGGCAGTGCTACGCCTTCGCGCTCCGCCATCTCGGCCGCCGCGACGAAGCGCTCTACATCCTCACGCACACCGAGGTCCTCATGGCACGGCCGTCCCCGCTCTCCGCCGACCAGGACGTGCGCACGACGGCGCAGGCCCTGGCATGGGGCCTGCGCCTGCCGGACGGAACGGAGCCCGACCGTGCCCCGGTCCGCCCGGTGAACCTGCCGGCGACTGCGGCGGTCGAACGCGAGCTGCGGGCCAGCCGATACTGGGGCCTGGCCGAGGCCACCCGCAGTGGCGCCCAACTCCCCGCGCTGATCGCGGTGGCGAGCGGGCTGAAGCCTGCGATGGACCTGTGGGTCCCGCCCGACGGCTGGCCCGCACTGCGCGCGCTCACCGAGACACTCGGTCTCGTCCACCACGTGGACGCCTGCTTCGACAGGTCGTCGCCGCAGATCGGCCAGGTGCCCCCCGGCCGTCTCACCACCACCCGGGCCGCGTTCGCGCCCGACCTGCGGCCGGGCGCCGAGGCCCACGTCTTCCTCGCCCGCGACCAGGCCGCTCTGGACCGCGTGGTCGGGTCCGGTTGGTACCCGCTGATCGTCGACGGCAAGGTCATCGACAAGCACCGGGCCGACCACGACACGTTCGGCGGGGCCCTCGGCTACCCCGCGTGCTGCCAGGACTTCTTCCGGCAGCGCAACAACTGGAACGACGACAACACCTACTACGCGGCGCTGCGCAACACCCGGGGCAGGCCGTCCCCGCTGTGCAACCCGCACCTCCGGCACACGCTGTACGGCCTGGTCCCGTACATGCCCTGCTCCTATTCGTGCCCCGCCACCATGACGTTCGCCGGCCGCCTCCACGAGGTCATCCGCGCCGAACTCCCGTGCTACGCCGCGGCGATCGAGCAGGCCGTCGCCAAGCCACTGCTGTGCGTCTCCGAGCTCCGGATGTACGGCTTCGAGGGGGAGAGCGTCCACCACGACGACGGCACGGTCACCCTTACCTACTCCGGAGTCGAGTCCCTCTACCCGGTCGAGGACAGCGATCCGCTGTGGGCGCTGCTCCGCGCGGGCGATCGCTGCACCGTCGACGGCAACATCGTCCACGTCTGCCGCGCGGACGTCTACCTCGCGGGCTACGAGGCCCGGGGGGATCGCCACGGCCCGGAGTGCCCGTTCGTCGTCTCCTTCACCTGACCCGGCCGCCTGCTGGGGCTGTGGACCATCCAGAAGTCCGGCTGGAGTACTGAGCTGTGAAGGCCCGGCTCAACCTCGACCGCGTGCAGTCAGTCGCAGGACGCGCGGTAGGTCAGGTGCGGGAACAACTGCTGCCACCGGTCCTCGGGGATGCATGAGGGGTAGGACGTGCAGAGCCTCTCGTAGAGGCCGTCGGTGGCGAAGTCGAGCACATAGGTCGTCTCCGGTGTCCCGCCGGGGGTGCCGGAGTCGGTGACGGCCAGCCATCGGGGGGCCTGCGGTGAGTCTGTCGGCGGCACGAGTACCGCGTCCGCGTTCACCAGCGTGAAGAGCCCGGGGGTGTTCCACTGTCCGTCGCTTCCGATGGACCAGACGCGATAGGGCTCGCTCGTCACTGCGTAGTGGCCGTCGGAGGTCATGCTGATCGACGTGACCTCGCAGTCGAACAGGAGGTCGTGGCCAAAAGCCTCCGGCACGGTCGTACGGCCCAGCCGTGCGAGGAAGCCGACGACGTCGACGACGCGTTCGTCGAGGCGGCCCATGGCGGCGGCCGTGTCAGGCCAGGTAGGGGAGGCGAGGACCGCGTCTCAAACCAGTCCCTCGGGCCCGGTCCGCGTCAGCAGGTCCGCCCACTTCTGGGTGCTGTCCGCGCTGATGCGGGATGCGTTCGCCGCGACAGCCTGCTGGGCCGGCCGGCGACCTGACCGACTTGCTGGACCAGCACGCCCATGCCGACGGCGGCCTGCTGCAGGGCGACGAGCCGGCGAGCCATAACCGGCCGCGGCCACATGTCCCTCAGGGCCCCGATCCGGACGGCTACCTCACGCACCTGTGCCCGCACCCGGACAAGCTCGCGAAGGACGTCGGCCTGGTGAGCCGAGACCGCCCCAGCCACCGCCACCTCGCCGCCGAGCTGTTCCAGGCGCCATCGCCCACGGCCCTGCTCGGCTGTTACAAGACAGCGACAAGGCCCCGATGAACGTCTGCCTCCACTGTGTCGTCGTTTCTAGTGACTACGCCAATCGACACGTAGGTGCCCTTTGGCGCGAAAGGCTTTTCTCACCCTAGAAAGGGGCAGATCTGTGATGGTCTCGAAGCGGCGCTCCCTGCGCACAGCCGTCGTCGGTGTCCTCGGCGCGGCCTCCCTCACCATCGCGGGCTCCGCGATGGCAGCCACCCCGGCCGCGAACGTCGTCGTCGCGCAGAAGGCCGTACCCGCCAAGGCCGGCATCACGGCCAAGCCGTCGGTGTCCTCCATCCGCGCCTGGCAGCTGTTCCGGGTCACGGGCCGGACCACCAATCTCAAGGCGGGCAGCAAGGTGACCCTTCAGCAGAAGCAGCACGGCAAGTGGGTCAGTCTGCCCGCGTCCACGAGCATCTCGCGGAACGGCTCCTACTCGCTCGGCGTCGAGCTCGGGCTGAAAGGCGAGAACGACCTGCGCGTTGTCAGCGGCACCACGGCCTCACCGATCTTCAACGTGACGGTCCGCTGAGACGCGCCGCCGCGGCAGAGATGGGCTGTCGGCACCGGGATGGTCTCATCTGCCCCGGTGCCCACACCGGGGCAATCGGGTGCTCATGTAGAGGCCGTGCCCGGCCGGCTCGCCTCCGCTCGCGCGGAGAGGACGACAAGACCCTCAAGTCCACGGAGGGCAAGTACGGCTCAATTTCATCTTGAAGTCGCTGGTCGCTGGTCGCTGGGCTGGTGTGGGTCGGGGGTGGGGTGCTCGTGCTGGTCGGTGGACCGGTAGCAGGTGATCGTCCGTCAGCTGACTGACCTCGCTGCGACCGCCAACCGGGAGGCGCTGCACCGCTCCCTGGTCGAGTACGCGACCGAGTGGACGGGCCTGGCGCGCGCCGACCGCCCCGACCTGGAGCACGCCGAGGCCCAAGCCGCCGTCCACTGCGTGCTCACGCTGGTCCGTTTCCTCTCCCAGATGCCGGCGCCGCACGGAGACTGGCGCAGACCCTGGTCGACCTCGGACCGCAGACCCTCGGCCTTCGCAGCGCCGGCTGACCGACGGGACTCCCGCCAGGGGCGGGATCTCAGGCCATGCCGATGTGTCGACGAGCGCGACAGGGAAATATGAATAAAACTGGATGGCGTCATCCATCTCGCGCTCCACGTCTGGAGGATGCTTCGTGCTCTCGGACAAGTCCCGGCCAGTCGTCGCTGCCACGCTCCCGGTTGTCGCCGAGCACATCGGTGAGATCGCCCAGCGCTTCTACCGGCACATGTTCAGCGAACATCCGGAGCTTCTGGACGGTGTATTCAACCGCGGTAACCAGGTCCACGGGGACCAGCAGCAGGCGCTGGCCGGTTCGGTGGCGGGGTTTGCGACTACCCTGGTGGAGACCCCGGAGCGGGTACCCGAACACTTGCTCTCCCGGATTGCGCACAAGCACGCGTCCCTCGGCATCCGCCCCGACCAATACCAGGTCGTCCACGACAACCTGATGTGGGCGATCGTCGACGTCCTGGGCGACGCGGTCACCCCGGAGGTCGCCGCGGCCTGGGACGAGGTCTACTGGCTGATGGCCAACGCCCTGATCAACCAGGAACGCGGCCTCTACAGCGCGCGGGGCGTCAGGCCGGAGACGGTGTGGCGGAACTGGCAGGTGGTGCGGAAGGTCCGCGAGACCGCCGACGTCCTCACCTTCGTGGTCAAGCGGACCGACGACCGCCTGGTGAAGAGCTCGCTGCCCGGTCAGTACGTCACGGTGCGGATGCGGATGCCCGACGGGGTGCTCCAGCCGCGCCAGTACAGCCTGACGCGGGCCGACGACGGTGAGCACCGCCAGTTCTCGGTCAAGCGGGTCGGCGGCGACGGCGAGCCCGACGGCGAGATGTCCACGCTCCTGCACGACTCGGTGGGCCTGGGCGACACGCTCACGCTGTCGGTGCCCTACGGCGACGTCGTGCTCGACGACTCCGGGCGGCCGGTCGTGTTTGCCAGCGCAGGTATCGGGATCGCTCCCATGGCCGGGATGCTCTCGCACCTCGTCGCAGCTCAGTCGGGCCTGCAGGTCATCCTCCTGCATGCCGATCTCGACGAGGCGTCATTCGCCCTCCGCCGCCAGGTGGTCAGCGACGTCCTGGCCCTGCAGAACGCGCAGCTCTACGTCTGGTACGAACAGGACACCCGAAGCCACGAGCCGGTGAACGGGGCTTTCCAGGGGCAGATGGACCCCACAGCGGTCGACCTGCCCGAGGACGCCCTGTACTACCTGTGCGGCCCGCTGCCGTTCATGCAGGCCGTACGGAGCCGACTGATCGAGCAGGGCGTCGCACCCCGCGACATCCAGTACGAGGTGTTCGGCCCCGACCTGTGGCAGGCCGACCTGGACTGACCCGGATCCCCGGACCTCGATGGTCACGATTGTCCGGCCGGAAGGGACCGGTGCCGCCGACCGGTGCGAACCACTGAGTTGATTTCATCTTGAAGTCACAGGTCGAGGCTCCCTGGCGCGCGCGAGCGGTGGTCCGGCCCGGGCGCGCGGAGGATGACCGAACGCATCACCGGGTGGTGAACCGAACCCGACCGACGGACACCGTACGTCAGCTCGCGTCGGGAAGGTCGCGCAGGTCGGGGAGATTGAACAGGCGCTGCGCCTGGCGGTCGTTCTTCTCGCGCAGTGCGGCTTCCCAAACCGGTCGCTCGGGGGCGGTGAGGATTCGTCATGACCTCAGCTGCACTTCGTCGGCGCCCGCACGGCCGGATTTATCGGAGATATGCCGCTTCGGGGTGTGTGGCGACGCCGTCAGCACGTATTCCTTCGGGGCGATGGCGCGGGTGCGGTGGCGGAACCGCCAGGTTGGTGCTGGCCAGATGGTGGTGATCCGGCCGGTGCGGTCCTGGTACCAGCCGGAGCAACCGCCTGCGGCCCAGACGGTGGGAGCCATCCGGTTCTGCAGTTCGGTGTTGTGCGCGTGTTGTGCTTCGGCGCGCACTTCCACGGTGCCCAGGCCGCGGTCGCGCATCATCCGCATACAACTGATGAGGTGGTTGATCTGTGACTCGATCATGTAGATGAGGCTGGTGTGTCCCACGCCCGTGTTGGGGCCTGCCATCAGGAACAGGTTGGGGAAGCCCGCGACGGTCGTGCCGAGGTGCGCCTGCGGGCTGGTGAGCGGTCCGGTGCTGGTTCGCAAGTCCCAGCGCAGCCGCCCAGGGGCCCAGGTGGCACGCTGCAGCTCGCAGCCGAGCCGAAGACGGGGCGTCAGGTCGTATCCGTCGACGCAGCGCTTCAGGTACTGCTCGATCTCTTCCTGAGGCGCAAAGCGCCTGCTCCAGGTGGGGTTGGGTGCGAACGAGAACGAGTACAGACGCGAGGGCACGTCGCAGGCGCACCCGGGGTAGGCGTTGTCCCGCCAGGTGCCGCCGACCTCATCGGCCCGCTCCAGTATCAGCAGGTCGCGGTAGCCCTCCTGCAGTAGCCGGATGGCTGTGCCGAGGCCGGCAAATCCCGCCCCGACGATGACGACGGATACGTGACGTTCGGGTGAGGTGCGGCCCGGCCCGATACGTCGATGCCGCGCCGCGACCGGTCCATGGGGGGCCGGATCCGTGCTGTGCGGGTCGGTCATGATCCCCCTCCGGCAATTATTGCTCATTTCCATTACGATCGCATAGTATACGATCGTAATGAAAGTGAGAATGGAGTGCGGGATGAGGATTCTGGCTCTCGGTGGACCCGGGGCGATGGGTGCCGTAGCTGTACGTGTGGCGGCCGGACTCCCCGGCGTCACCGAGATCGTGGTGGCCGACCGGCACCTGGAGGCGGCTCGGACGCTGGTGTGCCGACTTGCCGAGGACGGCACGTGTGGTGCGCCGATGAGGGCGCTCAAGGTGGATGTGACCGACAGCGGCGCCCTGCGAGCCGCTCTGGAGGGCACGGACGTCGTTCTCAACACCGTCGGCCCGTACTACCGCTTCGGCCTGACCGTGCTGCGGGCCGCGATCGCGACCGGGACCCACTACCTGGACATCTGCGACGACTGGGAGCCGACCCTGCAGATGCTCGAACTGGACGAGGAGGCCCGGGACGCCGGCGTCCGCGCCGTGGTGGGAATGGGTGCCAGCCCCGGTGTCAGTAATCTGCTGGCCGCGCGTGCCGTCCGGCAGCTGGACCATGTCCAGGACCTGTACACCGCATGGCCCGTCGACGTCTCCGGTACTGGCGGGGACGACGAGCAGCTGAGCGACCCCGACGGGCGCCCGAGCGCGGCCGCCGTGCACTGGATGGAGCAGATCAGTGGGGAAGCGGCGGTGGTCAGCGGCGGCCGGCTCGTCCACCGGCGGCCACTCCTGCCGGTCGCCCTCTCCGTATCCTCCGGACGCTCCGGCACGGCCTATACCGTCGGCCACCCCGAGCCGGTCACCCTGCACCGCAGCTTCCGACCGGCCGGCGAGGCCGCCAACCTCATGGTCGTCACCCCGGGCACGGTCGCCTACCTCGATGTCCTGCGCCGCGACATCGACGCCGGGAAACTCACCAACGAGACTGCGGCGGCCGATCTGGCCAAGCCCTCGGTGTCCCGCGCGCTGCGGGCCACTGCCGGTGCCATGACCCGTAAGGGGCCCGGGTCACTGCCCCCGTTCTTCGCCACCGCCACGGGCACCCGCGACGGCCGCCGGGTCACCACTCTGGCCCGGCTTGCCGATACGCCCGGTGCCTCGGCGCTGCTCAACGACATGGCGGAGGCGACCGGTCTGCCCCTGGCGCTGGGGCTTGCGCAACTACTGGACGGCAGCGGTGGCCACCTCGGCGTCCACCCGCCGGAGACGGCCATCGACGCCGAACGCTTCTTCCTCGACCTGGCACGCCACGTGCCCGACCTTCCCGGCGACGACGGCCCTCGCGACGGCGTGATCATCGACGTGACCCCGACCGGGTGAAGCGCAACAGGAGAGATGACGTGTCATCAAACGAAGCCACCACTCCTGCCGCCGCGTTCATCGACGTGGCGGGACGTGCCGTCCGCTACACGGCGGCCGGCAGTGGCCCCGCAGTACTCCTCCTGCATGGGCTGGATCGCAGCCTGGGGAACTGGGCACCACTCCAGGCGGTCCTGCCCGACCACCGGCTCATCGCGATCGACGTCCCGGGGTTCGGCCGGTCGCAGCCCCTGCCGGACTGCCGGCTCGCCTCACTGGCTGGGCACGTCGAGCGGGTGCTCGACCGACTCGGCCTCACGTCCGCCGTGCATGTGGTGGGCAATTCCCTCGGTGGGGCCATCGCGATGCAGCTCGCCGCTCATGCCCCCGCGCGCGTGTCCTCACTGGCGCTGCTCAACAGTGCCGGATTCGGCCGCGAGTGCAACGAACTGGTTGCCCCAGTCCGGATCGGGGGCGCCCACAACGATCGGCCTCGCTTCACGGCCCCCGATCAGGACCTGGTCGAGGTAGTCGGCATCACTCTCAGTACCCATGACCGAAGGTACTCTACTTCGTAAACGATCGAATCCATTCCGATCGCTGCTCGATTCAGCATCCTGGTTCAGCCGCCCGGCGCGGCACCTTGATCAACCATCTCGACGACGCTCGAAAGGCCCACCACCCCATGCCTGGAACGGATTCACCCCGCGCTCCGGAACCGGCCGTCCAGGTCCCCACCCGGACACTCGTCGAGGCACTGATCCGCACCGACCACACCGTCGACACCGGCGAGCTCTACGCCATCGCCCCGCTGCTCGGCATGACCGACCAGCAGGTGCGGCTGTGCGTCAAGCGACTGGTCACCGAGGGGCGCTTCACCCAGGAAGGCAGGGGGCGCAAAGCAGTCCTGCGAGCCACCGGCGCCACCGAGCAGACTCTTGGGCCCGACGTCGAGTTCGTCGCACACGCCTTCCGGCAGGACGCGGGCCTCGCACCCTGGGACGGTACCTGGCACCTCGTCGCCTTCGCGGTCCCCGAGACCGCCCGCACCGCACGCGACGCCCTGCGAGCCGCACTCACCCGGCTCGGCGGCGCCGCCGTGCAGGGCGGCCTCTACATCAGCGCCAACGCCTGGGAGCCCTACGTCGAAGACCAAGCCCGTCACCTCGATGTCCTCGACCATCTCACGCTGCTGACCACGGACAACCTGCGCCAGGGCAACGAACGCGACCCCGCCGTACTCGCCCGCAGCCTATGGCCACAGGACGAGATCGCCGACCGCTACCAGAGACTCGCCTCGGTCGCCCGACCGCGGCTCCGCCGACTCCAGGAGGACGCCGACCTCTCCGGCCCTCAGCAGCTGACGATTGCAGTTGAACTGGCCGCCGAGTTCACCCGCGCCATGGAGCCCGACCCACTCCTGCCACCGGAGCTGCTGCCCCAGCCCTGGCCTGGCACCCAGGCCCGTGAACTCGTCGCGCAATGCTGGTCGCTCCTGGACAAGCACACAGAGGAGAGCGAGCGAGTCAGCCTTTTCCAGCTCTACCGTGACGTGATCCGCCCAGCAGCTGCCGACAACTGAGGCCCGCGACGTCGGCTGGCTCAGACAGGCCCTCGGCGTCCGACTCCATCTCCGTTGCTATGCGCCGGCCAGATTCCTGCAGCATGCCGGGCGGGGCGGACTCGGGACCGCGATGCTCCGCACGGCAGCGCGCGCTGCTCCCCGCAGCGCAATGCACTGTCGTCGGGACCGACCCCCGCCCGAGACAGGACTTGGACGGCGTACGCCACCTCGATGTGCTGACCCGCTCGCTGGAAGCAACCAGGGCCGCACTGGGCCGAAGTGGCGATGACACGTTGCTCGCCGTGGGTGGCGACTGCGGCATCGAGCTCGCGCCTGTCGCCCGCGTCGTCGCCCGCCATGCTGCGGATGGAGACGTCCGCGGTGGGGGGCGGGGCCCCGCGGCCCCGCCAGCCCCCCCCCCCC
>NZ_JBEOVN010000188.1:0-13891 GCF_040295565.1 Streptomyces sp. NPDC002785
GCCGGGCAGGTCGGCGGGGCCGACCGTGATCCAGCGCATCTTGCCGTTTCCGACGTCGTTGCGGACCTCGAAGCCGAGGGTGTCGCGGTAGAAGGCCAGGGATGCCTCCGGGTCGTCGTGCGGGAGGAAGGTCAAGTGAATCGTGAGGTCCATGACGGTCACGCTAGTTGCGGCTCGGTGACCGCGCTTCTCGATTCCTGATCGGTCCGGTCACCTGTTGCGCCTCGCACGGCGGCATCCCCGACGTCGCGCGTGCCGCGTGCCGCGTGGCGCCGACGTCGACCGCACAGACGCGGCAGGTCAGACTGCGTGTAGGGCAAACGTTTGATTATGGTGCTGTAAGCATGGCCGAGCCCCCACCGCTCGGATGAGGGCTCGGGGCCTGCACCTACTCGTCGTCGGTGATCAGCGGGTCCTTCGGGCCAGACGTTCCGGGAATGTGCTTCTGGGCGTCATCTATGGCTTCCTTCGCCCGCCCCTTGGCCTGGTCTGCTTTCCCCTCGGCCTCCTTGCGTCGGTTGCCGGTCATCTTGCCCATGGCTTCCTTCGCCTTGCCCGTGAGCTTGTCCTTGCTGCTTCCGTGAGCCATTGCGACTCCCTGCGTGGACGAATCCTTGCCCTGCCCAAGCTAGGACGGATCAAATGGTGTCGCACGGCGGGAGCGGGGTGGTGGCTGCGCTCTCGCACCCCTGCCACCCTGCTGAAGACCTGGCTGACAAGGCACCGCCGATGAGAGTGGAAGGACCTCAGCAGGGGACGTGACGGCGCCCACCGCTTTGCCGAAGGCCCGCTCTCGCATTCTCGACACACGCCGGCCCGGCATCCCGAGCCCACCGAACTGCCGGAGAATCGCGCTTCGCGTCGTCTACAGAGCTATGCCCCCGGCCGCTCGTGGAGCGAGGACCACCGCCCTGGGCGCAATGCGAACGGGATGCGATCGAGAGAAGGTGGAGGTGTGGCTATATCACTGAATCCCCCAGGGGAGACACCACCTGCCGAGGGCTCCACCAGTGAAGCCCACCAGGAACGCGCGGACGGAGGCATCTGGGAACACCCCGCCCTATGGGCAGGGCTCGTTCTGCTGGGATCGGTCATCTTTGCCGCATTCTTCATCGCGCGGATCTTCGGATACGGATGACCCAGCCGCCCCAGCGATGGCCGGTGACCAGACCTCGGCCGGACCGACGGCGGTGAGTCCCGAACCTCAGAAGAAGGAAGCAGCCGCAGCGAGGGTTGTCGATCAGCTCTGACGCTCCAGAGCCGATGTCCTCGCCGAGCAGTCATCACGGGGGTGATGCCGGAGTAGTCGGATCAGTCATGTGATGTCGTCCGAGGCAAGCTCGGGCGCGGGTCGCGTAGCGGACTTCGGCGCCCAGTGCGGCAGCCGACATGCCCGCCTCCCGAGTACCTCGTCGAACGAGCCCGTCCTCCGGGACCACGTGGAGGGCAAGCAGCTCGGTGCCGGGGGTATGAGCGCTTATCCGCGCGGTGTCGGCGTACACGCGGCACGGCGGATGGGGGTCTCGCGCTCCGGGCCACCGCCCAGCGCAGGAGTTGCCCGGGCTGTCGTGGGTGAGCCTTGCTCCCGGCGCTGACGGGGCGGGGCGGTAGCGCGCAGCCGGATGCGCGGTTTTGTGGACGTATCGAGCCGGATGTTTTACAGTCCCGGCCGTTTCACCGACCCGCGGTGAGGGTCTCGAGGAGGGCGGCGGTGAATTCCTTGGGCTTGTCGATGTGGACGGCGTGGCCGGCGTCGGCGATGGCGGTTTCGCGGACGGGGCCGCCCGTGGTGGCGTAGTGATCGAGTGCGTGGCGGGTCTGGGCGAGCATGGGTTGGGCGGGGCAGTGGCGGGCGCCGGGCCAGCCGGGGACGGCGCCGAGTGCACCGAGGTGGGCGAGGTCGAAGAGCGAGGTGTCGGAGACGATGAGGTCGTCGGAGCCGCGGATCCAGCCGATGGGCGGTTTGGGGTCGATCCGGTGCAGGTCGTCGATACGGAAGTGGGTGGGGGCCATGGCGTTGAGGACACCTCGGGGGCCGGGGGCGGTGCCGGGCCAGTGGTCGCTGGGACGGGTGTCGCCGGGGTAGTGGTCGTCTCCGGTGCGGGTGGAGAGCATGGCGTCGACGAAGGCGTCCTCGAGTGCGGGGCGAAGCGGCGGTTTGACGTAGCTGGAGGCAAGGACGGCGCGGGGGGAGAGCGGTGAGTCCTCGCTGCGGTCGCCTTCGGTGAGGCGCTGGACGAATTCGGGGTTGACGGTGCCTGCACCGGAGCCGGCGCCGTCGCGGTGGTTGAGTCGGCCGTCGGGGCCGTGGGTGCCGCCGAAGCCGTAGGGGGAGACGGGGTTGACGAGGGTGAGGCTGCGGACGGCAGTGGGGTGATCGCGCAGGTGCTGAAGGGCGATGCCGCCACCCATGCTCCAGCCGACGAGGTGGACGCGGTCGAGATCGAGGGCGCTACGGAGGGCGGTGAGGTCGTCGCTGTAGTCCCGGAGGCCGCGGGTGGCGTCGACGGGGAGGGGGTCGGTTTCGCCGAAGCCGCGAAGGTCGACGGCGAGGGGGCGGTAGGGGTGGGGCAGGTCGAGCATGGTCTGCTGCCAGAAGGCGGCGGCGGAGACGTTGCCGTGGACGAAGAGGACGGGTTCGCCGGTCCGGTCGGGGAGTTCGAGGAGGTTGAGGGTGAGCCGGGAGGTGGTGATGCGTCGAGCGTGGATGCCGGGGAGGAGTGCGTGCGGGGGCATGGTCCGTCCTTGGGAGTGGCAGGTCAGCCGAGCCAGGCGGCGATCTGGGCGCTGGTGGAGGAGTGCCAGCCGAGTTGGAGGTGGTTGGCGGTGGCGATGAGGGCGGTGCCGGCAACGTTGGCGATGCCGGTGCGGTCGAGGGCACTGTTGACGAAGACCACGCCGTCGCTGGGGCCGCGGTTCTCGTTGTAGATGCCGAGGACGTTGGGGGATCCGCCCGCGAGGAGGTAGGTGGCGACGGTGCCGGGGATGCCTGCCTTGTGGAGGGGGGTGATCAGGGAGCCGGCGTCGATGGCGGTCTGGATGCCGCTGCCGGAGGTGTAGAGGCCCTGACCACCGTGGTAGGTGGTGTACCAGTCCTGTTGGGTCATGTCGATGCCGTAGGTGGCGTCCCAGCGTGCGAGCATCTGGCGCTGTCCGGGATAGACGTCGTAGCCGTTGGTGGGGGCGAAGGCGAATTCGGGGTGGGCGGTGTAGGTGCCGTAGCAGGTCATGTAGAGGTGGGGCGAGGGGGCGTTGACGCTGCCGCCGCACTGGGGCCAGATACTGAAGTCATGGGCCCAGCCGTGGGCATAGGGGTAGTCGTAGCCGCCGTTGGGGCCGCCGAGGGTGATGAGGCGGCGTACGTCTCCGGCATAGGGGCGTCCCCAGGTGGGGCGCAGTGAGGAGACGTAGGCTCGGGTGGACATCTGCCCCTTGCTCCAGCCGACGAGGTCCACCTGACTGACACCGAGCCGGTCCTTGATGACGGCGATGGCGTCACCGACCTGCTGGGCCTGCATCAGGTTGTCGCCCTGCTTATGGGCGAAGTTGACGGCGAAGACACGGTAGCCGCGGGCGGCGAGGTACTGCATGAGTCCGGTGCTGGGGCAGGAGACGGCACCGCAGCCGTAGCCACCGGCTTCGCCGGGGTTGGCCCAGGCGCGGTCGGCGTTGTCGTTGGCGCCGTGGACGAGGAGGACGGGGGTCTGGTGACTGCCGCTGTTCCAGCCGGGGGCGGAGTAGAGGAGGAAGCGGCCGGAATGGGGCTGCTTGACGCCGCCGAAGAAGGTGCGTCGCTGACCGTCCTGGTCGCCACGGCCGTCCGCGGGGTACTGCTCGGAATGGAAACCGCTGGTGGTGTCGAGGTAGCGGTCGACGCGGTCCCAGCCGTTGGCGACGGTGGTGTAGGTGGCTTCGAGAGTGAGGTAGGTGGGCGGGGTGGCGTGGGCCGGTGTGGTGGTTGCTCCGAGGCTCAGCAGTGTGAGAAGCAGGCCGAGCAGGGTGCTCGTTGCTCTGCGCATCGCGGCTCTCCCGTCCGGGATGGGTTTGGTGGTGGTCCAGGTCCGCCACGGTAGGGCGGTGCGGGGACCCTCCCCATGGGGTGGGCAGCCATAGATGCGGGGCGGGGGAGTGTGCGGTGTCGCCATGTGCTGGGGGACGCATGGGCTCCCCGGGGCACCGGGGCCCGGTGATACGGGTCATTCCCGAAGGTGCGGGGCTGTCGTCCACGCCAACGAGGTGGCCGCGGACAAGGTTGCTGGAACCGGCGCATCGTGGGGGACGACGGGCGACTGCCCCGGAGCCTGAGTCCCAAGTCCGGCCCCGGAGCAGTCGTGTGGTGTGAGGGCTGCCGCGTCAGCTGTTCTGGGCCCCGTTCCAGATGTCGTAGGCGGAGTTGCCGTACGCCGACGCGGCGGCCGCCGATCCGTAGCTGCCGGAGTAGGCGCCGGTCTGTGTCGCGGAGCCGTCAGACTGGTAGTTCTCGATCCAGGCGCCGCCGCTGGCGCCGCCGGACAGGCCGTTGCAGTTGTTCATCAGGCGTTGCCCGCCGGGTCCGGCGTAGCCCTGCCCTTCGCACCACACGGCATAGTCCTTGTCGCCCGGCAGGCCGATGATGTGCGCATAGTTGCTGGACCAGTTGAAGCCGAGCCCGGTGGAGCCGACGACGTCCTGCACGCGCCGGCCGTCCGGGGCGTCCAGGACGAGGAAGGCGCTGTCGCTCTCCTGACCGCCGCCCGTGACCCAGCCCGCACTGCGCCAGCCCCACCAGCCGTGGGGCGCGTTGCCCGCGTTGTAGTTGGGGGCGAAGCGGTAGTTGGTGCCGCCCTCGCCGAAGCCGCAGTGCCGTGCGGTGGCCACCACCGAGCGATTGTTGCTCGTGACAACGTTGCCAGAGCAGATGTAGTCGCCCTTGCCCGGGATCGTGAAGTACAGGCGTCCCACTGTGCCCCATACGCTGGCCCGGGTCTGAACTCCCGAGCTCACTATGGGTCTTGTCGCGGGGACGTGCACCGGCTTGTCGGTGACCTCGGTGGCTGCGCCGGAGGAAGGCTGCACCGCGGTGACGCCCTCGGGCGCGGGCATCGGCTTGGCCGTGCGGATACGCTCCGGGGTCCAGTAGGCGTCGAGTTGAGCGCGCGACTTGGTGTTGACGACCGCGGCGGTCCCGCCCTGGGAAGCGGCCGGTGCCGGAAGCCGTGTTCTGCTCCACACGGCCGTGAGCGGCCGGTGAGTCCGGTACCGGGCCGGCCATCACCCGCGCCGCGTTCGCCTCCGCCGCCCGCTCGAAGCGGTCGTCCGGGTGTGAGAGGTACAGCCCCGCACCGTTGTCCGTCCCCGCCACGGCTCCTTGGCGCTGCTGGATCACGTGCGTGAGCTCGTGGGCGAGGGTGTGCTTGTCGGTGCCACCGGCGCCGACTACGACGTGGCTGCCTGATGTGTATGCGCGGGCGCCGACCTCGCGACCACGGGGTTCAGCGGGCGGGGAAAGCCTGTCCATCGCCCCGGGAAGGCCGGGCGGACCGGCGCGGCGCCGCTCCGGCCCGCTCCCGAGCGGCGCTCGGCCTCACGTGCGCTTGAAGAACTCGACCTCCGCGACCGCGATGGGCCGCCCCTCACCCTGGCCGGACGCGGCCCGCAGCACGAGCCGGACGGAGACGACATCGCTGATGCCGGTCCGTATCGTCTGCGGGCCCGGCTTGTCGGTGAGTGTCACCGCCTTTTCACGGACCTCGCCGTCCGTCGTGGTGACGATCAGATCGGCCCGAGTGGGCCTGGCCCCCTGCCGGAACTCCTGGGGTTCCTTCGACACACCGGTGTGCACCACGACGCCGACCAGCCGGAACGGCTTGTCGAAGACACATGTCAAGGACGAGCCGAGCGTGGGTGCCCCCCAGTACGTGTTGGTCACTCCGTCGATGGCCGAGCTCGCCGGATGGCCGGGAGCCTGGGAGCTCGCGGTGGCCTTCGTCGGGCTGATCTCCGCCGTTCCGCCGAGTTTGTCCCGCACGTCCTCGAAGAGGTAGCGCCCGGCCGGCAGGAGCAGGAAGCCCGCGAACAGCAGCCCGACGACCGCCAGCACCAGCAGGGTCCGCCGCAGCGCCCGGCCCGATCCGCCCCGCACGCGGCGGCGGAACGGCCACACCGTGCGCCACCACGGCAGCGGCTTCGGCTGCTCCCGGGTGTGCAGCGGTGCGGCGCAGCGTCGGCAGAACCGGCGTCCCGGAAGGTTCGGGGTGCCGCACGCCGGGCACGGCGGCCCGTCGGGGCTCTCTTCCGCTGCCACGGGCCTGACGTCGGGGCGCCGGGCGCTCGGCTTGGCCGGCTGCACCGCGACCACGGGCACGTCCTCCTCTGCCGATGGTTCCGGCAGGACAGGGGCGGGCTGCGCCGGCTGCGGGGGCGGTTCCGGGGCCGTCGCGGGCACCGCGGGGGACGGTCCGGCAGGCTCCGGTGTGCGGAACCGTGTGGGTTCCACCGGTGGTTCGGGGCGCGGGGAGGGTGGTGCCCCGGCCGCGGGGTCTGCGGTCTGCGGGGCGATACCGGTCTCGGGAACAGCCGGAGCCCGGATCGTTGGCTCGGCTGCCGGTTCCGCCGGGCCGACAGGTTCCGCGGCGGCGGGAGGGTTCCGCAGTGACTGGGAGGACCAGCCCAGATAGGAACCGCAGTTCCCGCAGAATTCGTCGCCCTCGCGGTTGGCCGCACCGCACGCCGGACACGAGCGCATCGCGTCAATCTCCTGTCTCTTCTGGCGGGCCCGGCAGGATCTCCACCCGGCACGTGAGGTGTACGGGGCACGACGCCGCGACGACGTCCAGGACGCGGTTCGCGTCCACCGGGCCCCCGTGCGGCGCCCAGACCCGCACCAGCAGTTCGCCGGTCGGCGCCTCAGGCAACGCGGTTCCCGGCTCCGACGACCACGCGACGCCTCCGCCGTCACGGATGTCGGAGTGGACGCCGAAGCAGAGCCGGAGCTGTTCGATCAGGCCCCGGCGGGTGCCACGCCACCGGTGCAGCTCGACGGCACGGGCGACGACGGCCCGCCGTAGCTCCTGTGGCAGCGCCGGATCGAGGTCCGCGCCCACCCAGGACGCCAGCCAGGGCAGGAAGTCGGCCGGGGCGAGTGCCGGATCGAAGTAGGCGGGAAGGTTGTCCAGGGTGGACAGGACGGGGGCCAGCACGGTGTCCAGGCCGGCGGTGAACCGCTGGGCCAGGTCGTCGTCCGCGTACAGCGCGGGCAGCAGCCCGCCGATCGGGTAGCGGCTGGTGAGCCCCGGTACCGCGGCTCTGGTCATGAGCCGTCACCGTTCCCGCCCGCGGTGACCACGACCTGGTGCTGGTGCGAGAAGACCAGGGCGCCCGCGGCGACGTCGATCCGCTCCTGCGCCGCCCCGCGCCGGCCGGTGATCGGGTCCGCCGGAAACAGCCGCACCTCCTCCACCAGGCGCACCCCCCGCACGTTCTGGAGCACCGCGAAGACCTCGCCGTACTGCACCGGTCTGCCGAACGGCCACCCCGCCCCCTCCGCCCCGCCCCGCAGGGGGTCGATGTGGCGGAACAGTGCCGCGAGCGCCTCCGTACGGACCCGGTCCACGTCCCCGCCGGACGCCACCAGCCTGGCGACCACGGTGACGCCCTGGTACGCGGGCGGTTCCACCACCAGCCGGGTTCCGACCAGCCGCCGTTCGTCGAGCCGCGCTGCGACCGCCGAGAGCACCGAGTCCGACGGGATCAGCTGCTCGAACCGCAGGTTTCCGTCCTCGTCGGGGACCGCGTCGGGGACCACCAGGACCCGCACCGCACCGCCCTCGCCCGCGGCGGCGGGCAGGCACCGGACCCTGCGCAGGGAGGGAGCGGCCTCGCGGGCGATGACCTCGTAGTCCGCGGCCGTGACGGCCCGCTCCTGCACCCGGAGGATGTTGGGCGCCCGGACCTTCGCGTTCTCCACCGTCTCGCCGTCGACCCCGCCCCGGGCCGCCTCACGATTGTTCACGCTCGCCACGTACGGCACCGAGCTGCGCAGCACATTGATGGCACCTCGGGCGACGTTCCCGGCCGCGCCACCGCCCGTCCGGTAGCGGGGGACCCGCAGCTGTGCGCCCTTCTCGGGCACGGCGCCGCAGGCGCGCATCGTCCCGTCGGGCTCGCGCACCTCGGGCGGGAACGCGAACTCGCCGGTGACGGCGTCGATCCGCACGCGGCGGTCGTCCGGCAGGGAGGCGCCGAAGTGCTCCACGGCGGTCCACACCTGCCAGCCCTCCGCGGAGGACACCTGGACCACCGGCGGCTCCCCGTCCAGCAGCAGCGGTGCCCTGTTCACGGAGAACCGCTGCCCGGCGACGCCCTCGGAGATGCCGAGCGGAACGTCCAGGACCGTCTCCGCGTGCTCCACGTCCGCGGTGCCGCCGACGGTGAACACCTCGGCCTCCCGGATCGTCGGCGACTCGGAGTAGAACGGCTGGCCCGGCTCCGGCGCGGTGACCCGGCAGCGCAGCCACCCCGCCCGGGTCCCCGCGGCCACCGACGTGGTGTGCCCGGCGGGGACGAACACGGTGACCTCGCCGGGCCTGTTCAGCCCGCCGGTGCTGTCGGTGCCGGTCCGGCACGTCACCCAGCCGGCACCGTCCCACGCCTCCCACACCAGCGGCGGCTGCCGCGGGTCGACGCCCACGCCCTCCACGCGGCTGTCGAGGCGTACGGCGACGATGCACCGGGGGACGGCGGTCGGCAGCCCGAACAGCACGGCGTCGCCCGGCTCCGGCCGGGCCTGGAAGCACGGGACGTCCTGGCCCGCACCGAGCGGCGCGGTGCGGTCGGTCTGCTCGCCCGACACCGGCGCGGTGACCAGCCGGACCAGTGAACTCGGCACGACTGAAAGGTCGTTGGGGGTGGAGAACACCGCCTCCTCAGCCTCGCCGCGCGAGGTGGCGACCTCCGTGCCCGCCGGGAGCAGCACGGTCTCCGGTTGCGGGGCCGACAGCCAGAAGTCGACCTCCGCCCGCGCCGCCGTCGGCGGGAACAGCGTGACGCCCAGCAGGTCGAGGAAGGCCGAGTAGTTCTTGTCCGGCACCCGGTTCAGCCGGTACAGCAACTGGTCGACCATGAACGCGAACGTCTCGATGAGCGTGACTCCGGGGTCCGACACGTTGTGGTCGGTCCACTCGGGGGTGCGCTGCTGGACGTACCGCTTGGCCTCGTCGACGAGTTGCTGGAAGCGCCGGTCGTCCAGGTTGGGTGAGGGCAGGGCCATCAGCGCACTCCCGATTCCTCGGAGCCCTCGGAGGAGGGGATGGTGTAGAAGGGGAAAACGAGGTTGCGCAGGTCGTTCGTGGCGCGCACGGTGTAGTGCACGTCGATGTACAAGGTGCCCTCCTCGACGGCGTCGAACGCGATCACCACGTCGGTCACCTCGATGCGAGGCTCCCAGCGCTCCAGCGACGTGCGGACCTCGCGCGCGATGCGGCCCGCGGTGGCGCCGTCGCCGGGGGCGAAGACGTAGTCGTGAATGCCGCAGCCGAACTCCGGGCGCATCGGCCGCTCGCCCGGCGCCGTGCCGAGGATCAGCCCGATCGCCTCCTCGATCTCCTGGTCCCGCTCGACCATGCCGATGCCGCCCGTGGGGCCGACCCGCAACGGGAAGCCCCAGCCGCGTCCGATGAAGCCGCCGCTCACACCGGGCCCCCGATCAGGACGTTCGGCGCGCCGCTGATGATCAGCGCGCCGCAACTGGTGGTGTCCCGCATGCGGGCGGCAGGCAGCCCGCCGATCAGCACCTGACCGGTGACCGCGGCGGCGGGGTTGGGCAGGATGACGTTCCCGGGCCCGAGCGCGGCGTGCGGGGGGACCACGCACACGTGCAGGCTGCCGGCGACGGCCGCCGGCCTGCCGCCGATCAGCACGGTGGCCACGGCCGCGGCACCCGGTGGCGGGGTGCCGATGAGGCCGCCGTGAACGGTGGTGTCGCCCGTCCGGGCTGCAGGGGGCATGGTCGCTGTTCTCCTTGCTGCGAAAAGGACTTCGGCCGCCGTACGGGCCGCGTCGGGGCGTCAGTTGATCCGGATGAGCTTGGCTTTGAGGACGGCGAGCAGTCCGCCGTCGACGGTGACCCCCGTCCTGCCGTTGACGGTCACCGAGCTCCCCTTCACGTTCACCTCACCCGTACCGGCGTCGAGCGTGATGCCGGAGGCGGAAAGGGTCACGGAGCTCAGCACCCGGGTGCCGCCGGGGGCGAACACCTTCAGCGCGATCTCGTCGCGCCGCTCGTCCAGCGTGACATCGAGCCGCTTGTCACCGCTGGCCAGCCGGACGCCGGACGGTCCGCGCGGGCTGTCCAGCAGTTCCAGCCGGTGCCCGGAACGGGACACCAGCGAACGGCGGTTGACCCTGCCGCTGGTGGGGTCGACCAGTGGCACGTCGTGGGGCGACGGCTTGTCGACCCCGTTGTAGAGGCCGCCCAGCACGTAGGGGCTGTCCAGCAGGCCCTGCTCGAATCCGACCAGCACCTCGTCGTTGACCTCGGGACTGAACACACCGCCGCCGCCCTGGCCGCCCCACTGCACCGTACGGACCCAGTCGGACACATAGGTGTCGTCGAGCCAGGGGAACTTCAGCCGGACCCAGCCCCGTTCGTCCCTGCCCTCACGGATGTCGGTGACCACGCCGATCGCGAGGCCCGGTATGCGCGGGCCGCGCGAGGGCGCGTTCGCGCCACCGGCCAGTCCCGCCAGGGAACGGTCGGGCGCGGCGCTCACCAGCACGGTCGTGCGGTAGCCGCCGTTCGGCTCCAGGACGTGGTGCGCGGCGGTCGCCGTGTAGCGGCCGGAGAACGCGGGCCCGACGTTGCCGAGCGCCACCGGCTCACCGGCCCGCAGATGGGGGTTCCCCTCGGCGACCGCCTCGATCTCCCCGAAACCGGAGCTGACCGAGGCGGCCAGGGAACCGGCGACGGCCGTGGCCTCGGCCTGGGTCCGGTACGGGGTGTCGGCGACCGTCAGCCGGGTGTCCGACCCGAACGCGCCGGCCGCCCGCGACGGACTCATCCCGGGCGACACCGTGTTGCTGCGCACGGACTGCTCACGGGCCACCAGCCGCCTCTTGGCCTCGACGTCCCAGCCGCGCACCTCCACGTTGTCCGCCCCGTCCGCACCGGTCAGCACGGCCCGCAGGGCCAGCAGATTGCGCCCGTACTCGAGAACCATCGGGTTCCGGGCGGCGGAGGTGTCGGGCGAGGGCGCCGACGTGGCGGGTTTCGGCCTCACGAACTGCAACAGGCCCTGGTCGTCCACCCGTACGTGTGCGCCGCTCTCGCCCGCGAGGTACTGGAGGAACTCCCAGTCGGAGACGTTGGGCTGGGTGAGCTGCCGGTACGTGACGGGCGCGGCCTCGACGGTTCCGCAGGCGAGCCCGGCGCCCGCCGCAACCTTGCGGACGATGTCCGCGGCCCGCATGTTGCGGTAGGCCACCACCTTCCGCCCGCGCTGCAGCCGGTGGGCTTTGGAGAAGGCCCGGACGACGGTGAACGAACCAGTGGTGTCGCTGTCCAGCTCGACCGCCGTGACCTCGCCGGTGAACAGCCGCTCGCGCCCCCGTTCCTGCACGGTGACCACGGATATGTTCAGCGGGGTGCCGATGGTGAGCCCGGTGGCGGTGAGCAGCTTGTGGTCGGGGTCCCGGTACGTCAGCACGGCGGTGTCCGGCAGGCCGACGTTCTCGTCGACCACGCAGCTCACCAACTGGGCCGCCCAGGCAGGGGGCAGCTCACCGGGGGCCTCGACGATCGGGTCGGCGGCGAAGGAGCGGCCGGGGGCGGTCACCGGCCGCCCTCCGCAGCGGGGGCCTCCAGGCCGGGCACGACCAGCTCCCTGCCGGGGACCAACTGCATCGGGTCGTCGATGTCGTTGGCGTGAGCGATCGTGCGCCACGCGGTGGCGTCGCCGTACTCCCGCCAGGCGAGCAGCGGCAGACTGTCACCGACGACGACCCGATGGGTACGCCGCGCCTCCCGCGAGCCCGATGTCGGGTTCTGGCCGGGCGTCTCGCCGCTCGCCTCCTCGATCGAGAGGGAACAGGTGGCGCGCAGCGGCTTCCCGTCGACGTCGAAGAGGGTGTACGAGATGGACAGGCTGGACATCACACCGTCGAACGAGGTCGTCCGGGACGTGCCCCAGTCGAAGCGCACCCATGGGCTGGCCGGCGTCTTGCGGGCCAGGCTGTTCGGGGTGGGCGCACACGCCAGCATCAGCTGCTCCACCGCTTTCTCCACCGAGTTGTCATGGGTGGCCGTGGCGTCGAGGAAGACCTCCATGGACAGGGTCCGGGGTCCGCTGCCCACGAACTCGGGCAGCGCGGACTGCTCGGCCATCCGGGACGGCGTGCGCCGCCACTCGGTGCTCTTGTTCAGCGACAGCTGCGCCGGGTTGAACTGCAACGTGAGCTGGGCGATCCTCCCGCCCGGCTTGGCGCCGACCTTCGCCGGTGGCTCCATGATGGTCAGCTGGGCGCGAGCACGACTCGTGCGGGCAACGGGTGACATCGCGTTCCTCCTTCCGGGACTTCATGTGTGACGAACTGCCGGCGTCCGCAAGCAATCCGATGAACGCTCAGGAGGGCTCCAGGCCCTCGTGCGCGATCTCCAGCGTCTCGATCGCCGGCTGGGAGCTGGCGGGATCGAAGGAGGGGCCCTGCCAGCGCACCGGCACGATGCCCTGTACCTGCCAGCTGATGATGCGGCTGAGGTCGGGACGGAGCGCGACGATCTCGCCGTCCTTGCGCTCGACCCGCTGGATCGTGTCGTTCAGCCACCGTGCGATCTTGAGCGTGTCGGCGGTCACCGGGCGGGTCAGCGTGATGTTGGTCCAGGTGATCCGCCCCGGCAACTGCCAGGTGAAGCCGTTGTTGCCACCCTCGGCGTACTGCTCCAGCTCCACCTCGGCACCCAGGCCCGAGCAGGTGTGGAAGGCACCCAGGTCGTTGCCTCCGATCACCAGCTTGAAGAACACGCTCGTCGCGAAGATGTTGTCCGTCATGTCTTTTTCTTCTTCTCTGCTGTTTGCCAGTGCGGTGCCGGGCGGGACCGTTGTCAGCGCCGGCCGTCGTACAACCGGCCGGCGCGCTCCCTGCCCCGGCGCAGGTCCGCGCGGATCAGTCGGCTCACCGGATCGAGCAGGCGACGTGCCAGTTCCTCGATCTCCGCGCCGGTCACCCGGTGGGCGGCCGGGGGCGCCGCATCGGGCGGGCCTGCCGATCCGGTCCTCGCCGACGGACCGGCGGGCTTCACCGGGGCCGCCCTGACCGGAACGCCGGTGATCCCGGCTTCGGCCGCCGCGCGCTGCACGGCCCGGGCCGCGGGTCCCGGACCGCCCGTTCCGGGGGCGGGACGTGGCGGCTGCGGCACTCGCACCGAGAGGGCCGGCGCTCCGCCCGGCACGGCGTCGTCTCCGGGCGCCGGAGAGGTGATCGCGGGTCCGGCGGACTCGGGCCCCACCGGCATCGCCATCCGCTGTACGGCCAGGGCGGCCGGTCCTGGCCCGGCCGCCGCGGGCGGATGCGGGCGCACCACCGGAACCGGCCGAGCGGCGGACGGCGCGGACGCCCCGGAGAGGGACGCTGACGCGTGCGGTACGGATGCTCCGGGGGAGGACGCTGACGCGTACGGGAGGGCCGGCGCGGGGTGCGGTGCCGGGGACGGCGGAGCGGGGACGCGGGCCGGGCGGGATTCCCCGTGATCCTGCGCCGGCGGGTGGGCGTCGAGCCGGGACGGCGTGGTCGGCCCACCACGTGCCGAACGCTGCACGAGTCGCAGCAGGGAGCTGCCGGCCGACGGCCCGCGACCCGCCCGGCCGGTACCGGCCGCGGGCCTCGCACCGGCGCCATCCGGTGCGAGGCCCGAGGGACC
>NZ_JBEOVN010000189.1:0-13884 GCF_040295565.1 Streptomyces sp. NPDC002785
TTCCGGAGCGATGCTGCGGCGCTCCGCGCCGCAGCGTTCAGGATCGGATTCCCTCCCCGCCCGAAGGCGGGGATTCCCTCCGAAGAGAGGGATGGCGAGGACCCGCATTGCCGAAGATGACTTGATTTCCGCTGGCCGCTTGTCGCGCTTACGGCATAAACCTGTGCCGTTGGAATCCAACAGGGGAGGGATCATGCAGTCGACCAAGAAGCTCAGAGCGGGGATAGCCACGCTCGCCATGACCGGGGCAGCACTCATGAGCACGGCCGCGACGGCCGGCGCCACCGAACAGGGAACCACGGCAACGTGCGCATACCCCTATGTCTGCTTCATCAAGAACGGCAGCATCATTGGCCAGTTCCAGGATGTGACGTCGACCTGGCAGGCACTGCCCTCCAAGCCGACAGCGCCGCTCACCGTCGTGAACACCCGCCACGATGACGTTGCATACATCCGCTGGGTCGGTGGCGGGACAACGTGCATCCCTCCGAATCAGTCTTTCGGTGTCACGGGTGGTCAGCTCGATGCGGTGCGCATTTCCAGCGCAGCTACCTGCTGACCTTCCAGTCACCCCGAGGCTCGGGGTCGCGGCTCGGCCGTAGCCAACACCGACTGCTGCCCGCCACCGCTCCCACTCGGCGGCGGGCAGCAGAAGGTAGCCCAACAAGTACCTGCACATCACGGACAAACACATTTCCCGGCGGGCGCTCCACCTCGCCCACTGCGGAGCCTCGGCGCGTTTACACTCACACCCGAGATCGGCCAAGACAGGCCCCACGTCCGGCATTCCCGGACAAAGGACGGCTCGCCCAGATGTGGCGGGCTTTCACGCTTTCCCCACACCCATGACACGATTCCCCCTTCACCACTCCCAGGGGGGGACCATGCGCACCCGCACCATTGCCGCCGCCATCACGGCCGGCCTGATCGTCACACTCACCGCATGCGGCGGCAGCGACGACGACAAGAAGGCCACGGAGCAGCCCACCGTCTCTGCTGAAGACCGCGCCGCAGCGCGGGAAGAGGCCGGCCTGCCTCCGAAGCCCGACGCGGCAACAACCACCGCCTACATCAAGGCGCTCGACGCCATCGACGTCGACATCGTCCACGGCAAGACCGAGAAGGCCGTCGACCGCGGCCTCAACACATGTAGCTCGGTGAAGAGTTCGCCCAAGGACCAGGCCAAGCTGACCGATCTCACGAACCAGCGGTTCACCAGCCCCAACCATCCCGAGGGACACGGCACAGCAACGGCCGAGAAGATCCTGAAGACCGTGCGCACGCACCTTTGCCCGGACTTCTGACACCTCACCCCACATACTGGCCCGGCCGCACCCCCGTTGCGGCCGGGTCTTCGCACGGCCTGCAGATGGGCATGGCTCGCCGTCCACCTTCCCGGTGCACCAGCTGCGGCAACCGCCGTGACGCCCGAGGCCGGTGCTCCACCTGCCGCCCGACATCGCAACGCGCCGCGAAGCAGACCCGCTGATCGACGACATCTACCGGGCCGACGTCGGCGACCTGATCCGACAGGCGGGCGGTGAGGTCATGACGGTCACGGACATCACCGGCCGGCTCGGCGATCGCTTCGACCGGGTCGCCGTCGGCGGGTGGGGCACAGCCACAATCGGTCAGGTGTGGACCACGACCGGGGGCTCTGCTTCAGACTACTCAGTGCAAGGGGGATGACGTGGCAGACCTGTACGCGTCCTACGACGAACTGGCCGCCGCCGAAACCGAGGGGGTGACGTACAGCCGCACCGCGGTCACCCCGGCCGGGTGGGCGGTGAACACCGTCCTCAACCCGTCTGTCGAGGTCGGCACCGGCAACACGCCGGCGTATGCACAGTCCACCTATGCCCGGGACACCACGCGCGCCAAGTTCGGCAACGCCGGCACAAAGGTCACCCTGACCGCGAACGGCAACGGCGGTGTGCAGTTCCTGCTGAACCGTTCGTTCACCGGAGGCGAGACGATCACCGCATCCGCGTGGGTGTGGGTTCCCTCGCTCACCGGCAACGCGTTCTTCTCGTTCCGGAACGCCACAACCGCCCTCGGCACCGTGACCGGCGGATCCCCTGGCGCCGTGAACACCTGGGTCCGCGTCTCCGGTGCGTACACCGTGCCGGCGGGCAGCACCTGCGACCGGGTGGCCATCGGCTACCCGGCCAGCAACGGGGTGAGCTGGTGGGCGGACGGGATGACGGTGGAGCCCGGTGCCGCGCTGCACGACTACGCCGACACGACACGGATCGGCGCGACGTGGGCGGCCATCGCCATCCACGGCGGCGGCATCGAGGGCGGCTCCGGCGAGATGGCCCGAGAGATCTCGCGCGGGGGATCAGCCATGGCGTACTACGAGTTCGCCGGGCTCAAGAGCAGCAACAACGTGTCGCTGCACATCACATCGACCAACTTCGACGAGCCCATGGGGCGAACCCTCGTAGCCGGGGTTCGGCGGTGCCTGTCCTTCCATGGGTGCGTGGGGACCGATGGCGTGCCCGAGACCGCGATCGGCGGACTGGACACCGAACTCGTCGGCCGGCTCACCGACTCGCTGACCCGAGCCGGGTTCCTCGTGAACACGGCGCCCTCCGAGATCGCGGGAACCGACCCGGCGAACATCTGCAACCGGACGGCGAGCAACGCAGGTGTGCAGCTGGAGATGTCCCGCGCGCTCCGAAACGCGTTCTTCCCGGGCGGTCGGAACACCAGGGCGGTGAGGGACAGCGGCGCGCGTACGGACGACTTCTACCGGTACGCGTCCGCGGTCCGCTCGGCCGTACCTCGGGCGGGGCCTGGTGTCCCTGGACAGCGCCGAGATCCCGGCCGATCGGGGCATCCTGCCACGGCCGCATTGCCCTCTCCAGGGTGACCAGTTCGCGCCGCATCCTGGCCGAGCGGGTCTCTACCGCGATCGTCGCCACTGTCCGGGCAATCTCCACCGCCTGATCCGGTTCCCGCGCAGCCGCCGCCGCTGTCGCCTGCCGAGCCAAGTACACCCCGCGATCGCGGCGGGCCGTCTCCGGCACGATGGCGAGGACTTGCGACCACAGGCTGCCCGCCCCCTCGCCGAGCCCCAGGCGGCCGCGCGCCCGCCAGGGATTACGGGACAGCCCTTGGCCGGGGCTTCTTCAGCCGAGGGCCGAGGATCGTCCGGCCGGGCTCCCTCAGCCAAAGGCCGAGGGCGGTGGCGCCGGTGAAGGCCTGGCGTCCGCGTCGCTCACCGCCGCCGCGCCGCCGGTGAAGTCGGCGAGCGCCCGCCCGTGTTCGACGCGTCCGGGGTGCGGGTCGGTCGCGACCCGGCGGGTCAGCTCGGCGACCTTCAGCGGCAGATCCGAGGCGAGCAGCACCGCGTTGCCGAAGCAGCGGCCGCGCCACACGGTCGGATCGGCGGCGAGCGCCAGTTCCGGGAAGACCGTGGCCGCGGTGGCGATCTGGCCGCGCAGATGGGTCAGCGGCGGACCGTCCGCGAGGTTGGCCACGTAACTCCCGCCGGGTTTCAGGACCCGGCGCACCTCGGTGACGAACTCGGTGCTGGTGAGGTGTGCGGGGGTACGGGCCCCGCTGAAGACATCGGCGATGACGAGATCCGCCCAGCCGTCCTGGATCTTCCCGAGCCCGACGCGGGCATCGGTGGCGCGGACCCGGATCCTGGCCTGCGGGTCCAGCGGCAGTTCCCGGCGGACCAGTTGGACGAGTGCGGCGTCCACCTCGACGATCTGCTGGGTGGAACGGGGCCGGGTCGCGGCGATGTAGCGGGCGAGCGTGAAGGCGCCGCCGCCCAGGTGCACGACGTGCAGGGGCTGCCCAGGGGGTGCGACGAGGTCGGCGATGTGGCCGATCCTGCGCTGGTACTCGAAGGAAAGATACGTGGGGTCGTCGAGGTCCACATGGGACTGGGGGGCGCCGTCGAGGGTCAGCGTCCAGGCGCGTGGGCGCTCCCGGTCGGGCACCAGCTCGGCGAGACCGCCGTCCACCGGTTCGGCGAGGGGCTCCGTCCTGCGCCCGGCGCCGCCGCGCCCGGCCCCGCGTTCGGTCCTGCCGTCGGCCTTGCGGTCGGACCGCTTACGGGCGCCCGCACCTCCGCTCGACGCTCCTCGACGTGCCACTGCTGTTCGCGCCTGCTCACTGCATCATCGCTCCGGGCCGGTAGGGAACCGGCCGTGCCGGGGGATCCCGGCCACCGGCCCATTATGGGCGCGTCGGCGGGGAGCCCGGGGTCAGCCGTGGGCGTGCGGGCGGGGAGCCCGCGGTCAGCGGCAGTTGTCGGCCGCCTCGATCAGCCGGGCCGCCTGGTCGAGAGCGGCCCGCAGCACGGCCGGGTCGGTGACCGGGGTGTCCTCCTCGGGCGGCAGTAGCCAGCCGCTGCCGGTGACGGGCGGCTCGGCGGGGATGCGCAGCCCGCGGCCGTCGGTCTGCGTACAGGCGCTGCCCGGTACGTCCCATGCCTCGGCGGTCCCCGGGGGCACCAGGAAGCCGAGGGTGTCGCAGGCGTCGTCGTGCAGGACCGGGCCGACGGCTTCCTGGTCGGTGCCCCGGCGCAGGATGTCCACGGCCTCCAGTCCCTGGCGGGCCGGGACGGTCACCAGGTCGCAGGGGGCGGCGCCGTGGTTCTCCGTCGGCGCGGTGGGCGCCGTGGCACCCGTTGCGGCCGGGGTCGTCGCAGTCGTGCGCGAGCCGGTCTCGATGCCGATATGCAACAAGGGACCTCTCCTCTCATCGCCGTGCGGAGCCGGATTCCGTCTCCACATGGACCAACGCAGCGACGGCGTCAACGGCTACGGTGCCACGCCGCCGCAAAGGGTGGCAGTTCATGGCGGATTGCGGGCGAGATATCCGCTTTGTAGGCAAACGCTGTATGTGCGCCCCGTCACAACAGGTACGTTCTTGCTCCGCCGGGACACCGGAAGCAGGAGCCCGGCTGCACCAGAGAGGGCTCAGCCATGGTGTCGACAGGGGCAGTTCCCAACCTCGCCTTCCGGCGGCTGCGCGGATCGCGCTCCGCCGGGGAGTTCGCTGCCGCGGTACGCAGGTCCGCCCGCGAGATCGGCGAGCAGGTCGCGTGCGACGCCCGGTACATCGGACGCGTGGAGTCCGGCGAGATCCGCTGCCCCAACTACGCGTACGAACGGGTCTTCCTGCACATGTTCCCCGGCACCACCCTGGCGGACCTGGGCTTCTCACCGCGCGAATCGGTACGCGGCCGGGGGGCGTGGACCACTGCCGAAACCCCACCGCCCCCCACGCTCCACAGCGACACCGACGAGGAGAGCGACGTGCTGCGTCGCGTATTCATGACGAGCGGCACCACCGCGATGGCGACCGCAACCCTGGGCCGCGGCCTCGACGGCACATCCGCTGCCGCGCCCCTGCCCGACCGGCACCGGGTCGGAGAGGCCGAGGTGAGCGCCGTCGAGAAGGCGGTACGGCAGATCCGGCTGCTCGACGACCGGCACGGCGGTGACGGCCTGTACCGCAGGGCGTCCCAGCCGCTGCGAGCGGCGTACGCGCTGCTCGACTCCGCAACCGCCACCAAGCGCTCCACGGCCGACCGACTGCATGCCGGGGCGGGCGAACTGGCCATCTCGGTGGGCTGGCTGGCCCATGACTCGGGTCGGTTCGAGGACGCCCGCTCGCATTATGCGGAGGCGCTGGCCACGGCGCGGGTGGCGGGTGACGCGGCGCTGGAGGCGCATGCGTTCTGCAATGCGTCGTTCCTGGCCAGGGACACGGGGCGGCCCCGCGAGTCCGTACGCGCCGCCGAGGCCGGGCAGCGGGCGGCGCAGCCGCTGGGCTCGCCGCGACTGCTGGCGCTGCTCGCGTTGCGGGAGGCGGGGGGCCGGGCGGGGCTCGGGGACCGTACGGGCTGCGAACGGGCGATCGGCCGGGCGCACACCGCGTTCGGCCGCGGGCCGCGCGACGCCGATCCGGAGTGGATGAGCTTCTTCCGGGAGGCGGAGCTGGAGATGCTGGAGGCGCAGTGCTGGGCGGCGCTGGGCGACTGGTCGCGGGCGGCCCGCCATGCCCGGCGGGCGACGCGGCTCCAGGACCCGCACTTCACCCGGAACATGGCGCTGTACCGGGCCGAGCTGACCACGGACCTGGCCCGGGCGGGCAGGGGCGCGGAGGCGGCGACGGCGGGCCATCAGGTGCTGGACCTGCTGGACCGGGTCCAGTCGTCCCGCATCCGGGCGATGCTGGCGGGGGCGGCGGGGGTGCTGGGGCCGCAGCGGGGTGCGGCGGACGTACGGGGGTTCCTGGAACGGCACGCAGAGGTCTCGAAGGCGGGGGCGTAGGGGCTCGCCGAACGGTCCGAATTCCACGCACCCCGCACCACGTGACCGATTCCGTCCTCGATCGCCGGACGGGCCGGCTTCCGCGCGCGCCGAAAGAATCAAGCCCGTCCGGCGATCGAGGACCCCCGCTGCCGGGCCGGCAGGGCCTACCGGTCCAGGTGGCCCGTGTCGTTCCAGCGTTCTATCGCGGGCGCCCCGTACGCCCACCCCAGCACCGACAGCGACGTCGGATCGAGCCGGATGCGCGCCGCGAACGACACGTCCTCGCCCAGCCACCGCGCCCCCAGCGCCCGCAGGATGTGACCGTGGGCGAAGACCAGGACGTCGCGGTCGGCCGAGCGGGCCCAGTCGACGATCTCGTCGGCGCGGGCGGACAGCTCGGCCAGGGTCTCCCCCTCCGGCACCCCGTCACGCCAGATGAACCAGTCGGGACGGACCGCCTTGATCTGTGCCGGCGTCATCCCCTCGTACGCACCGTAGTCCCACTCCAGCAGCGCGTCCCACGGCTCGGCCCGGTCCGCGAAACCCGCGATGTCGCAGGTCTCCTTGGCCCGCAGCAGCGGACTGGTACGGACTTCCATGCCTGGCAGGTCCGCCCACGGCTTGCGGTGCAGCCGCTCACCGAGGAGCCCCGCGCCCGCACGGCCGGTGTCGAGCAGTGGGATGTCCGTCCTGCCTGTGTGATTGCCCTTGACGGACCATTCCGTCTGGCCGTGCCGGGCGAGCAGGATACGCGGTGCCATGACGGCTCTCCCTGGGACTGAGATCTGAGGCCGGAGATCGCGACAGAACGGATCGTCCGGTTTTCCCATCATCGCGCACGCCTTCGGGAGGCAACCTCCGGGGGCGAACAGGCGTCCCTTCCTGCGCGGAGAAATCTGTACACACACGGGGCATCCGACAAGGACCCCGGGGGGAATCGCGGCCGACCTGCACCGTACGGTTGAACGCCCGCCGTCGGTCGCATGAACACATGATGGAGAGCTTCCGGATGCAGCATGCCAGCACCGCGTACGTGCCGCGCCCGCGGCCCCGTTGGTGGACCGAGCTGCCGCTGCTGGCACTGGTGTACGCAGCCTACTCGGCCGGCCGGCTGGTGGCGCGCGGCGACGTGTCCACGGCCGTCGACCACGGACTGCGCATCCTGCACCTGGAGAAGACGCTCCACATCAACTTCGAGCACCCGCTCAACCGGCTACTGACCGCCCACCCCTCGATAGGCATACCCTCCGACTTCATATATGCGTCCCTGCACTATCTGGTCACCCCGGCCGTGCTGGTCTGGCTCTTCCGCCGCCGCGAGGCCGTGTACCGCAGGGCCCGCACCTGGCTGATGACCTCCACGCTGCTCGGCCTGATCGGCTTCGCGCTGATGCCGACCTGCCCGCCCCGGCTGCTCCACGCCACTCACGGCTTCGTCGACACGATGGCGCAGTACAGCTCGTACGGCTGGTGGGGCACCGAGGCGAGCGCCCCGCGCGGCATGGGCGGAATGACGAATCAGTACGCGGCGATGCCGAGCCTGCACGTCGGCTGGGCGCTCTGGTGCGGAATCCTGCTGTGGCGTCACGGCCGGCACCCGCTCGTACGGGCCGCGGGCGTCGCCTACCCCCTGGTCACCACGTTCGTGGTGATGGGCACGGCCAACCACTACTTCCTCGACGCGGTCGCGGGCGCTGCCGTGATGGGCGTCGGAGCCCTGCTGGCCGGACCGGTGATGCGTATCGCCGACCGGATCAGGGACCGGCTCGCGGCCCGCTTCCCACGGTTCGCCGGGGCTGTGAAGTCCCCGATTGTCAGTGCCGGATGCGAGACTTCGGCGGGTGAGCGAATCCCTGGCCAGCGGACCACCTCCGCAGACTCCACCGATGCCGCAGCATCGGCCGACGAAGACGCCTCGGCCGGTCGCGTACCCCGGGCCGACGCCGCCCCCGCAGGCGCGGGAGCAGCGGGGGACGACACTCCGGCAGCGGCTCGCTGAGCTGCGGGGCCCGGCTGTCGCACCGCGTCCGCTGGATGCCCGTGCGCTGGCCGCCCTCGCCGCCAACCCCGGCTGCCGGCGCCGCGCCCTGCTGGACGGCGCCGGGGTGGACAAGGCCGCGCTGGCCACGGCGCTCGGTTCACCGGCCGCCTTCGGCCAGTCGCAGTTCGCTTTCGTCCGGGGCAACGCCTTCGAGGCCAAGGTCAAGGCCGACGGCGGTACGGAGCTGATGCGGCTGCTGTACGAGCGCCTCGGCACCGGCGCCGAGGCACCGCGCGAGGTCCTGGTGCCCGATCTGACCGCGGCCGGTCCCGAGGGCCGCGCGGCGCGTACGGCGCTGGCGCTGCGGGAGGCGACCGAGGCGGGCGGCTGGGCGCTGCTGGACCATCCGATGCTGGCCCTGGAGGTGGCGGGCTCCCCCGCCTATCTGGAGCCGGACGCGGTGGTGGTGCACCCCGACGGCACCTGGACGGTCGTCGAGATCAAGTCCTTTCCCATGATCGACGGTTCTGCCGATGCGGCGAAGGTCGGTGCGGCGGCCCGGCAGTCCGCCGTCTACGTACTGGCGCTGGAGCGGATCGCGGAGCTGACCGAGGGCGCGGAGGTCGGCCACCGGGTGCTGCTGGTCTGCCCGAAGGACTTCTCCAATCTGCCGACCGCCTCGGTCGTCGACGTACGCAAGCAGCGTGCGGTCACCCGGCGCCAGCTGACCAGGCTGACCCGCATCGAGGACATCGCGGCGGCCCTGCCCGCGGGCACCACCTTCGATCCGGAGTGCTCCCCGCAGCAGCTCGACGCCGCGGTCGAATCGGTCGGCGCGGCGTATGCCCCGGAGTGCCTCGCTGCTTGTGAGCTGGCCTTCCACTGCCGGGCGAAGGCCCGCGCGGCCGGTGCGGTGGAGGCGCTGGGGCGGAGCGTGCGGGGCGAGCTCGGCGGGCTGACGACGGTGGGGGCGGTGCTGGCCGCCGCCGCGGGCAAGGAGGGCGACCCGGCGGATCCGACGGTCGCGGCCCTGCGGTGTGCGGCGGCGCTGCGTGCCGAGGCGCTGGAGGGCAGTGCGGCATGTCGCTGATCAGCACCCTGGCCCGGCTGGAGGCTGTGGAGAGCGGCCGGGCGCAGCCGATGACGACGGTCCTGCACCGCCATCTCACCGACCGGCCGCTCGTCCTGGTGCCGCTGACCACCGCCGGTGAGGCGGGCGCCCCGCTGGGTGCGCTCGTCGGGACCGACCGGGAGGCGCCCCGGCTGCTGGCGGTTTCACAGCCGCGCGACCGGGATCTGCGGTTCGCGTTCCTCGCCGAGCTGGCCGAGGCGGTGCTGCCGCACATCGAGGCGTACGAGGATGTCGTCGAGCCCGCGGAGCGCAATGAGACCGATCCGGAGACCGGGAAGAAGGTCAAGGTCGAGGTCGAGCTGTGCGCGGACGCACCGCAGCTGATCGTGCCGAGCCGGGCGGGCATCGATTTCGTACGGCTGCTCGGCCGCTCCATGCGGTTCAGACGCACGGCAGAGGACGATCCCGACACCCCGTACCCCGCCCCCGCCCGCGTCCCGCTGCTGGGCCGCTGGCTGACGCACTACGGGGAGCGGGCCAGGGTGCCGGGCTCCTCGCTGCTGCTGGCCACGACGGATCTGCTGAACCGGCACTGGGCGACCGGGCAGAGCAGCCTGGAGGATCAGCATCTGGGCGCGCTGCTGGCGTGGGTCGACGCCCCGGCGGGTGAGTCCGGGGCGCGGGCGGCGCTCCGTGCGGAGCTGGAGCGGGACGGCGAGGGCCGGCTTCTGTGCCCGCCGGCCGGTCCGGCGACGGACCCCGCGTTCGACAACCGGCTACTGGCGCCCGCCATCGAGAAGTACGACCGGGCGCGCACCTCGCTCGCGGCGGCCGAGGACGGTCTCGCGGCCGACGCCCGGCTCGCCGAACTGACCGCCGCCGAGCGGAAGATCAGGGCGCTGCTGGCCGGGGTGATGCGGCCGACCTGGGATGCGGTGTGGCGGGGGCTCGATCTGCTGAAGGAACTGCCCGAGGGGTCTCGGGCCGAGGACCGCTGGACGAGGGACCGCTGGTCGTTCACCGGTCACCGGGACCGGGTGCGGTCCGGTGAGCCGCCGCAGCCGCGCCGGGACGACGCGGTGACGGCGGCGCAGAAGCTGGCCTCGCGCGAGACGGCGCAGGCCCAGCTGGAGGCGCAGGAGGCGCTGGACGATCCGCTGGTGCTGGCCGGGCGGCGGCTGGCCGGTGAGGCGTTCGTCGGCGACGTGACGGAGGTGGAGATGGCGTACAGCGAGTCGAAGCGCCCGTCCCCGCGCCCGCTGGTCACGGTCCGCACCGGCGAGCGCCCGCATCTCGGCGAGCGCACCAAGGTGTACCGCTCGCTGGACGGAAAGCCGCAGACCGCCGAGTTCGTGAAGTACGCCGCGGAGCCGGAGGACGGGACCGCGCCCCTGCTGGTGCTGCGGATCACCGACCGGATGGGCCGGAGCAAGGAGCCGGCCCCGGGTTCGGTGCCCGAGCCGGGCGACCGGATCGCCTGGACGCTGTTCGAGCACGATCAGCGCGGCGGCCCGAAGCTGCCGGACCCCGAGGAGACGCCCTGGACGCACGGCGGCCCACCGGGCGCGGCCGGTGAGCGCACCGAGCATCCCGATCCCGTGACCGCGGAGGACCTTCTGTGACGGCCGTATTCGACCCGGGCGCCCAGGCCGCGCGGGCGACCGAGGCGATCCTCGCCGACACCCTGCACGGTACGTGGCGCGGCATCGTGGTGGACTCCCCACCGGGCGCGGGCAAGTCGACGCTCGTGGTGCGCGCCGCACTCGAACTCGCCGCGGCCGGGCACCCGTTGATGGTGGTCGCGCAGACCAATGCCCAGGTCGACGACCTGGTGGTGCGGCTGGCCGAGAAGGACCCGGGGCTGCCCGTCGGCCGGTTGCACAGCAATGACTCCGACCCGTACGACAAGGTGCTGGACGGCCTGGCCAACGTGCGGAAGTCGGCCAAGGCGTCGGATCTCGCCGGACTCGACGTCGTCATCTCGACGGCCGCCAAGTGGGCGCATGTGAAGAACGTCGAGCCGTGGGGCCACGCGATCGTCGACGAGGCGTATCAGATGCGTTCGGATGCGCTGCTGGCCGTCGCGGGTCTCTTCGAGCGGGCGCTGTTCGTCGGCGATCCGGGCCAGTTGGACCCGTTCTCGATCGTCGGCGCGGACCAGTGGGCGGGGCTGTCGTACGACCCGTCCGCGAGCGCGGTCTCCACGCTGCTCGCGCACAATCCCCGGCTGCCGCAGCACCGGCTGCCGGTGTCGTGGCGACTGCCCGCCTCCGCCGCGCCGCTCGTCTCGGACGCGTTCTACCCGTACACCCCCTTCCGCAGCGGTACGGGCCACGGCGACCGGCGGCTGTCGTTCGGCGTCGCGTCCGACGGATCGGCCCCGGACCGGGTGCTGGACGAGGCCGCGGAGTCCGGCTGGGGCCTGCTCGAACTCCCGGCCCGGCACACCCCGCGCACCGATCCGGAGGCGGTACGGGCGGTGGCCCTGGTCGTCCGCCGGCTCCTCGACCGAGGTGGCGCGGCGACGAGCGAGCGCTCCCCGGATCCGGCTCCGGTGACGGCGGACCGGGTCGCGGTCGGCACCGCCCATCGCGACCAGGCGGCGGCGGTACGGGCGGCGCTCGCGGAGCTGGGTGTGACGGGCGTGGCGGTGGACACGGCGAACCGGCTCCAGGGCCGCGAGTTCGATGTGACGGTGGTCCTGCACCCGCTGTCCGGCCGCCCGGATGCCACGGCGTTCCATCTGGAGACGGGCCGGCTGTGCGTGCTGGCCTCGCGCCACCGGCATGCGTGCATCGTGGTGTGCCGGGCGGGCGTCGCGGATCTGCTGGACGAGCACCCGTCGACGGAGCCGGTGCAGCTGGGGGTCACGGTGAAGTTCCCGGACGGCTGGGAGGCGAACCACGCGGTGCTGGCGCATCTGGCGGAGCACCGGGTGGTCTGGCGTCCCTGACTACCACTCCGGCGCCTGTCCGGCAGGCGATGAGTCCCCCGATCTGCCGGACGGAGTCCGGCACGCCGCCGAAGGCGGCCGATGGTGACGGCCCCGGACGGCTGGGAGACGAACCACGCGGTGTTGGCGCATCTGGCGCAGCATCGGGTGCGGTGGGAGGTGTGACGGCGCCCGGTCTCGGGGGGCGCAGCCCCGGTTCCGGGCATCCCCGGAGCCCACTTGCGCGACGTTGGACAATGGAGGGTGGCCGTCGGGCCCACCGAAGGAGGAATCACCACATGGCACAACCCGAGCGGAACGAGAAGCAGCGGCTGCGCCCCGCGCCCCTGCTCTTCGAGCCGTCGGCTGCAGTCGCCGATCCTGAGCACTTCTTCGACCTGGAGTCGATGGAGGATCCGGGGGAGCTGCTGGCCCGCGCCACCGAGCTGGCCCTGGCGTTCCGTGTCGCGGCCGACCGTGCGGTCGAGTTCCAGGCGGTCGCCGCGGCCCAGCTCGCCGATCCGCGCCGGTTCGACCGGCTGACGACCGCGGACATCGCGCAGCGTGCGGAGTGGACCGAGGACTATGCCAAGAAGATGGTCGAGTTCGGCCGGAGTCTGCTGGGCGGATCCGCTCCCTGACCGCCGTACCGGCTGCGTCCCGGCCACCGCACCGGACCTGCCCCCCGGCCCCGGCCCGCCATCGCGCCGGGTCATCCGGACCGCCCGTCCACGCCAGGTCCTGACACCGGGGACAACCAGTGGCATATGCCCGAGCGCAAGATACTCCTCCCCACCCCAACCTGTCCCGGTTTCCGGCAACTCTCGGAATCCGCTTGATCACTCCCGGTAGACATGGGCGCATGAGCGCATGGCTGCCAGACGAAACGACCCTGCATCACGGCGACGGCCCCCACGACGGCGCCGACATCTTCGCCCTCCTGCGGGGCCGGGCCGCGAACCAGACGGCTCAGGTCACGGCGGCCGGTGCCGCCTGGCTCGCCGGCGCCGCGGCCTATCCGCGCAGCACGCTGGCCCAGTGGGAGGCCCACCCCTCCTCGCCCGGGGTGCTGCCGTGTGGTTCGGCCTTCGACGTGGTGAATGTGCCCACCCTCTTCGGGCGCCGGATGCTGGAACACCTGTGGGCGGACGGCCCGGGCTCCGGACCCGTCGCCACCCACCGCGGACGGATGCTGCTCTTCGCCTCCCCCGGCACCGCCCAGCGGCTGCCTTCGCTGCTCGACTGGGAGGAGTGGGGTGGTGGCCTCGAACCGCGGACCGGCATGGACCCGCAGGGGCGGGGCGGCGGCGACAAGGTCCCGCCGTTGCTCTGCCACGGCACCGGGGACGCGGTGACCGTACCGCCCCTGACCTGCACCTCCTCCACCCCCGGACCCCGCTGGGTGGTGGCCCCCGACACACGTAGCCCCTGGCTGCCGGGCCCGGACGTACTGCTCTGGGCCTGTGTACGGGTGACCAGGTCGACGGCCTCGCCGGCGGCCCGGAATTCGATTTTTCCTCCCGCCGATCAGGGTGCTAATGTCTACGACGTCAGCAGGCGCCGCTAGCTCAGTTGGTTAGAGCAGCTGACTCTTAATCAGCGGGTCCGGGGTTCGAGT
>NZ_JBEOVN010000190.1:0-13840 GCF_040295565.1 Streptomyces sp. NPDC002785
CGTACCGGTCGCTTATACGCGACCGGCGCCGGGAACCACCGCCGACGCGGATGCGTCGATGAGTGTTGTTCCCCACATCTCCTTGGATGTGGAACGGAGGACCCTTTCCATGGGTTCTAGGAACATTGATGGGTTACGCCGGTCGTCGGCGGCTCTGCTCGGGGTTTTTGGGGATTAGGCAACGATGGAGAAGCGTGTGATGACGGACAGCAAGCGGCGCAAGGGCCTGATGGCCGCGTCCGCACTGCTCGGTGGTGTTCTGATGCTCACTGCCTGCAACGACGGCGGCGGCAGCGCCGAGAGCTCGAAGAAGTCGCAGGCGGCCGAGGTCGACAAGGCGGCTGCCCAGGACGCGTCGGAAGCGCAGATCACGATCTCGCCGAAGAACGGCGCGACCAACGCGAGCATCAACAACGACGCCAAGGTCACCGTCGCCAAGGGCACGCTGTCCCAGGTCACCATGACCACGTCGGCCGGCGCGACCGTCAAGGGCACGCTCGCCGCCGACGGCAAGAGCTGGAAGCCGGACGTCCAGCTGGAGCGCTCGACCACGTACAAGATCAATGCGGCGGCCAAGGACTCCAAGGGCCGCGAGGCGCACGAGAACTCCTCGTTCGCCACCGTGTCGCCCGCCAACAGCTTCATAGGCAATTTCACGCCCGAGGACGGCTCCACGGTCGGCGTCGGCATGCCGGTCTCGATCAACTTCAACAAGCCGATCACGGACAAGAAGGCCGTCCAGGACGCAGTCACCGTGACGTCCAGCAGTGGTCAGGAAGTCGTCGGCCACTGGTTCAACTCCCAGCGTCTCGACCTGCGCCCCGAGCAGTACTGGCAGGGCGGCTCCACCGTCACGCTGAAGCTCGCGCTGGACGGTGTCGAGGGTGCGGACGGCGTCTTCGGTGTGCAGCAGAAGACGGTCACCTTCAAGGTCGGCCGCAACCAGGTCTCGACGGTCGACGCCGCCACCAAGATGATGACCGTCACCCAGGACGGCAAGACGATCAAGACCATCCCGATCTCTTCCGGCTCCCCCGACAACCCCACGTACAACGGGCAGATGGTGATCTCCGAGAAGTTCAAGGAGACCCGGATGAACGGTGCGACGGTCGGCTTCACCGACTCCGACGGCAAGGGTGAGTACGACATCAAGGACGTGCCGCACGCCATGCGGCTGTCCACCTCGGGCACCTTCCTCCACGGCAACTACTGGGGCGCGCGGTCGATCTTCGGCAGCGCCAACACCAGCCACGGCTGTGTCGGCCTCGCCGACGTGAAGGGCGCGGGCGACGCCAACCAGCCCGCCGCCTGGTTCTACAACAACTCCCTCGTCGGCGACGTGGTCATCGTCAAGAACTCCCCGGACAGGACCATCACCCCCGACAACGGCCTCAACGGCTGGAACATGAGCTGGGCGCAGTGGACGGCGGGCTCCCAGGCCTGACCCGCACGCACCCCCCTCCCGAATCCCGCAGTAGCGAATCCCGTACGAAGGCGGCGGCACCCGGATCCCCTCGGATCCGCGGCGCCGCCGCCTTCGGCGTTCGCAGGCGGGGACGCCCTGCACCGTATCCGCGACGACGTCTACACGGAGCAGGAACGCACCCAGCTCGAAGAGGCCCGCCTCGACCACCGCGACCGCTACGCCGAGGCGCAGATGACCGTCCCGGAACGGATACTGCAGGCATCCCGCACCTCAACCGGGTCCTTGCCGCAGGTGACGCCGCCGTCAAACGCCTCGACCGGGGGCGCGCCCGTGACGGCGAAAGCGTCGAGCGGGCCCTGGAGGAGCTGCGAGCGGCCGATCCCTGCCTCGACACCATGCGGGAACTGATGCGCCAGAACCTCGGCGTCACCGACCGAACCCTGAGCCCCTCTCAGCAGGAATCGAACGGCCACAGCCGGTAGCGCGAGTCCAGCCGGTACTCGCCGCCCCGCTCCACCGTGAGCCGCGTCCACTCGCCGTCCCGCCGTACGCACCCGCCGCCGTCGGCCCGCAGCCAGGGCGAGTACGCGATCCGTACCGTCACCGACCCGGCGGCAGGCATCCGTACCACCAGAGAGGCGTCGTCACCGCGTACGACAGCACCCGGCGCGGAGACCAGCGGGACGGCGCCCCGCACCCGGTAGATCCGCCACTCCGCGTCCTGCCACACCGGTTCCAGCCAGTCGGTCCCGCGCCGGACGATCTCCGCCTCCGCCTCCGCCGGGCCGTCCGGCCTGCCGCTGTGCAGCACCACGAGGCCCACGCCCCACCGGTCCAGCCAGGCGCGGTACGACGCCGGGGTCGGCTTTCCCCCGTAGAACAGCCGCCCGCGCTCCACATCGAGCTGCCGGTTCCAGCCGCGCGCCATGTTCACATGTGGCGCGAGCACGGCCGCCTCCCGGTGATTGCGGGCTGGTACGACCTCCACCCGGGTCCGTTCGGCACCGAGCCTGTGCAGCTCGGCGACCACACCGTCGGTGTGCGCCGCCCAGGCGGGCACGGTGCTGGAGACCCGCAGATCGTCATCGGTCTTGTTGATCAGCCAGCCGGTGTTGAACGCGAGCATCCCGACGAGCGCGACCGCCCGCACCCGCAGCAGCCGGCCGCCCCGCGCCCAGCCCGCCAGGGTGGCCAGCGCCGCCGCGAGCAGCACGGGCGGCCCGGCCACCCCCACCAGCCGCTCCACATTCGTCCCGATGGGCGAGGGGATCAGGAAGGTCAGTAGGACACCGGCCGCGTACACCACGCTCCCAAACCGGACCACCCGCCAGCCGCCCTCGCGCGGCGCCGCGAGCCACAGGGTCGCGCAGGCGGCCAACGGCATCCACAGCTTCCCCACGGGCATCGGCTGTTCACCCGTGAACGGGAACAGCACTGTTGTCGCCGCCACCACCACGAACGGCGGTACGAGGAGCACGGTCGCCCGCCGCCACTGCCGGTCGAGCCCGTACGCCGCACCCACCACCACCAGGAACAGCCCCGCCACCGGACTCACCGCCGTCGCCAGCGCCGCGCAGCCGGCGGCGACGCCCCCACGGCTCCGTACATACAACAGCGCGGCCAGCCCGACCGCCACGCCCAGCGCGAACGTCGTACGCCCGGACGCGACATTGCACCAGAGCACCAACGACCCCAGCACCGAGACCGCGGCCGGCCACCGCACCCCGGTCCGCACACAGAGCCGCCCCAGTGCCCACGACCCGCAGAGCCCGGCGGCGACGGTGACGGTCCGCACCCCGAACACCGCCATGAGCGGCGGCGTCAGCAGGCTGTAGTTGACGGTGTGCATCCCGCCGTACCAAGAGAGGTTGTACGCGGACGCCGGATGCCGGGACGCGAACCCGGCCCACGCGAACTGCGCCGCCAGATCACCGCCGCCGGTGGCCAGCACCAGCGCCCACACGAGATACAACGGCACGACGACCAGCACCGCGAGACCCGGCACCCACCACCGCGCCCAGTCCGGATCCGTGGCCGCCCGGCGCACACCGGCGCCGGCCCGTTCGCGCGTCTCAGTCCCCTCGGTGATCCCCACCTCGCAAACCCTAACGGGACCGTCCGAACCCAACGGTGAACGCCCCGCGTCCGCGCGATGGTGGAGCTGGCTACACCACGGTTCCGGGAGACCGTCCCCTCGTAGCAACGGATACGTTCCCGGAGAATGGATCCATCACGCCAACCACGGAGGAAACACCCATGAAAGCACTGCTCTGGATCGTGCTCTGCGCGGCGATCGCGGCAAACGTCTCCCTGAACTTCTTCATGGAGGACAACGGCCTGCACATCGCGCTGAGCGTCGTCTCCGGCGTGGTCGTCCTCGCGTCCGCAGCGAGGCTGTGGATGCTGCGCCGCCCGTCCGACGCATGAGCTCCGGCACGGCTGGGCGCCCACTATGCGGATACCGTGGAAGATCTTTCGGTGTCACTGGGACAATCGATATGCCACAACGGTTCTGTACGTCGCTTCCGTGAGCCGCAGAGCGTGCGATGTCTGGGCGACGACCTCAATGGGGAGGGGGACCGCTGGTGCCCCCCGGCCGGGGCACCTTCGCGCGCGATGCCGACCCATGGAAGGTCTTGATCAGATGCAGACCACCCCTGAACAAGTAAGCCCGCACGTCACCGCGAGCCGCGTCATCGAGCCGCTGTACGCGGAGATTCTCCGCCGCAACCAGGGCGAGAAGGAGTTCCACCAGGCGGTACGGGAGGTCCTGGAGACCCTCGGCCCCGTCCTCGCGAAGCGGCCGGAGTTCGTGGATGCCCGGATCATCGAGCGCGTCTGCGAGCCGGAGCGCCAGCTCATCTTCCGCGTGCCGTGGTCGGACGACTCCGGCGACATCCATGTGAACCGCGGCTTCCGGGTCGAGTTCAGCAGCTCGCTCGGGCCGTACAAGGGCGGGCTGCGCTTCCACCCCTCGGTCAACCTCGGCATCGTGAAGTTCCTCGGCTTCGAGCAGATCTTCAAGAACGCGCTCACCGGCATGCCCATCGGCGGCGGCAAGGGCGGTGCGGACTTCGACCCGAAGGGCCGCTCCGACGCCGAGATCATGCGGTTCTGCCAGTCGTTCATGACCGAACTCCACCGCCACCTGGGTGAGTACACCGATGTCCCCGCCGGTGACATCGGCGTCGGTGGCCGCGAGATCGGCTACCTGTTCGGCCAGTACAAGCGGATCACCAACCGTTACGAATCCGGAGTACTCACCGGAAAGGGACTGGGCTGGGGCGGCGCCCAGGCGCGCACCGAGGCGACCGGGTACGGCTGTGTACTCTTCACCGCCGAGATGCTTCGCAGCCGGGGCGAGTCCCTCGACGGGCAGCGCATCGCGGTCTCGGGTTCGGGCAATGTCGCGATCTACGCGATCGAGAAGGCCCAGCAGCTCGGCGCGACCGTGGTGACCTGCTCCGACTCCAACGGGTACATCGTGGACGAGAAGGGCATCGACCTCGCTCTGCTCAAGGAGATCAAGGAGGCCGGCCGCGGCCGGGTCTCCGAGTACGCGGAGCGCCGCGGCGAACACGTCAGGTACGTCCCCGGCACCGGCGTCTGGAACGTCCCCTGTGACGTGGCCCTGCCCTGCGCCACCCAGAACGAACTGCACGAGACCGACGCCCTGGCCCTTGTGCGCAACGGGGTGAAGGCGGTCGCCGAGGGCGCCAACATGCCCACCACGCCGGAGGCCGTGCGCGTCCTCCAGGAAGCGGGCGTCGCCTTCGCCCCCGGCAAGGCCGCCAACGCGGGCGGCGTGGCCACCAGCGCCCTGGAGATGCAGCAGAACGCCTCACGCGACTCCTGGACGTTCGCCCACACCGAGGAGCGGCTCGCGCAGATCATGCGCCACATCCACGACTCGTGCTACACCACCGCGGAGCGCTACGGCAGCCCCGGCAACTACGTGGTCGGCGCCAACATCGCCGGCTTCGAACTGGTCGCGGACGCGATGCTCGCGCAGGGGCTGATCTGATCCGGACGATCTGATCCCGCTCCGGCCCGGCCGCTCCCTGCGGCCGGGCCGGTGTCACGTCATGCTGCGTTCCTCTCTGTTGAGTGGTGCAATGCATTCACTGACCCGCCCGCCGCCTACGTAACGGCCGGGCGGGAACTCATGGGGCCCCGCCGCACCACCTGACCGGGGGCGGGGCCTGGACCCTTCGCAGGGCTCTGATCCAGCGCAGAGGCTGCTCTACTGGCCTCTACGCTGATTTGCGACGTGAGCGGCCAAAGCATCGAGTTGCCGATGGTGGTAGGCGGTGCCTGGAGAAAGCTGCCGCAACTCCACTTCCCACGGCTGACCACCCGGCCGCACGAGCACGACGCGGGTGCCCCTGGCCTGCATCACCATGCAAGGCATCTCCTTGACCCGATCGAACACCACCTGACCAGGCTTCAACTGCCGCCAGGAGGTGAACACCCTTGGTGGGCCCTGCACTTCAGGCGGGCGGGCTCGATGCTGCATGGCAGACGACGCGGCGGGCGGATTGATCCCTCGGGCGTTCACTGCAACCTCCCGAACTTGCGCCGCCGGTCGTTCTCATCACGGACGCGAGCCCGAAGGTCCTGGAGCACAGGACTATCAAGCTCCATCGGACGGCATGTCTCACGCGCCTTGCCCTGACCAGGCTGGTTGAGGCGATCGGGGCACTCAGCCGCGCCACACTCACACGGCGGGTAGACGAGCGGCGACCGCCGGGCCGGAAAATCCGCCCCATCCCACACCTCGGAGTCCATCACCACACCACCACCCCATGGATGACGCGGGGACCCATGTCGATGCCGTGCAGCGCCAGCCAGAGCGCCCGCCGCCGCTCGCGCCGGAGTCGGTTCTCCGCACGCTCCCAACGGTCGTACGCGGCTTGGGAGTACGGGCCATCAGGCGGGCGGGGGGTCATTTCGACCGGCATAGCGGATCGGCACACCAGGAGACGACGGGGACCGGCCGCGACGGGCGGGAAGTCCGGTCGGGGGGCTGCCCCGTGAACCGGTGGCTTGCGCCAATGTAACCCCAGGAACAGGAACGCCGGTTCGAAGAACCGGGCGATAAGGTTGCGCATGTCGACGCTCCTTCAAAGCGTTGGCCGCGCCCCGGGACGGCTACCACCGTCGCCGGGGTCTCTCGTGTGTGGGCATGGCCGCCCGAGACTCCACCTCACCGTCACGAATTCGGAAGTGCAGTACGACCTCACCGAGTTGGCATGGCGGACGAGTAGCTACAGCAGCGGTAACGGTCAGTGCGTCGAGGTTGCCGACGTGCAGGGCGCCGTTCCTGTGCGAGACAGCAAGGCGGCAAGCGGTCCGGTGCTGATCTTCGGTGCCGGGGCGTGGGCTGCCTTCGTGGCCGGAATGGGCGAGCGTGGCTTCGCGGCCACTGCGTGATCCCTGAGTCCCCGGCTGCCGGGCGCACCCTGGCCGCCGACCGGTCGGGGCGCTGCGCACGCGTCCTTGGGCTCCTCCCATGCCCCTCTGATCAGCGAGGGCGGTTTCATGAGCCAGTGCGCTGTCTGGATCGGGGGCACGTCGGTAGTCGGGAACACGGCCACGGCTTCTCGGTACCGGTCGAGTACCTCCTTCTCGCTGCTTGTGGTCGGGGCTTGGCCGGCCGGTCTGCGGACGCTCTCCCTGTCGAACGTCTTCTTCTCCCCCACCCATGCGTAACCGTGGTGGTGCACCGATGCTCCGTTCCGCGAGATGACGACGGCCCCACCCGTCGGCGTGAGGGCGGGGCCGTCAGTTCAGGTGGTGCTGTGGATCAGGCGGAGAGGTCGAACCGGACGGGGTCGATACCCGCCGCGTCCAGCTCGGCCGTGGTGAAGCGCAGCGGCTCGGCGTCCGGGCGCTTGCTGTCGCCCATGGCCCACGCGTCCGGCCCGATCTTCGCGAGGGTCACGCACGCCTCGCCGTCCGGGTGGGTGTTGCCTCCACACGCCTTGCTGAACTGGGCTCCGTCGATGTCGAGGCTGTACAGGTCGGTCATCTGGTCCTCCTTGATTCAGATGGGAAGGGCACCGCTGTCCCGCTCGCGTGTGCCCGAGTGCCGCGCAGCGCCTCCGCGATCTGCTCGACGTGAGCGGCGGGGATCGAGCCCACGTGCACGAGCGGCTGACCTCTCGGGGTCACCTGCGGCCGTATCGCCGCGTAGGAGCTCTCCGGCAGGCCCAGAGCCGCGAGCACCTCGCGCATAGCCTTGGAGGCGTTCAGGGCCGCTGTGCGTCCGTCACGCCAGGTCTGCATGTCCACTACCGCACCCCGGGGTGCTTCTTGGGGTGCGCGGCCAACTCGACGTTGCAGTCCGAGACGGCGGACAGGTCCCCGTCGCCGTGCGCCGCTGTGCGCTGCTTCGCGAGCGCAGCGCAAACACCACAACCCGGTGAAGGTCCAGGGGGTGTGCGGGGGAGGGACAGTTGAACCGGCGGGTCCATCGTGGTGCGGGGGCTGCTCACTGGGATTCCCTCCCTCGGGTGTCGGCACCGACGATGCTTCACCCGCTGAGCAGCTTGCTCTAGGACCTTTCCTGTTGGGGCAAGAATCCGTCCCGGATGCCTTCGACCAGGGTTCTCATGGCATCGTCGTAGACCGCCACCGCGGCGAACCGTTCGAACGTGTCGAGGTAGAGCTGTACGTCCTTCGGGTCGCGGGTTGTGACCTCGGAATGGAACGTTTCCACGATGACGAGCCGGTCGTCGTGGAGGCTGAAGCAGGTCATGGGGAAGTCGGGCATCCGGCGGTCGGACGGCACGACACCCAGCGAGACGTTGGGCAGACGGGACACGGACACGAGCCGGTCCAGCTGAAGCGCCATGACCACGGGCTCGCTGATGCGCCACCGGAGTACGTGCTCGCAGATCAGGAAGTGGAAGGACCTGCCTGGCTGGTACAGGACAGATTGCCGTTCGAGGCGGGCCGCCACGGTCTTGGCCCTGGTCTCCTCCGGTAGCGCGGGAGGTAGGGAGAAGACGGCAGAGGCGTACTCAGGGGTCTGGAGGAGCCCAGGGATGAGCTGGCCCTGGAAGAGCCTGAGCGTGGTGGTGCCGGCCTCGATGGCCCGGATGGTCTTCTGATGCTTCCAGGGGCCCATGCGGCGCAGCAGGCGCCATGCGGTGGCCTCGGTGGCTTCAGCGCGGGCTGCCGCCAGGAACTCTTCCTTGACCTCTTGGCTGACGCCTATGGCGGTGAGGACGAGGTCCACGTCCTGGACGGTCGGCCGCACCTTGCCGTTCTCGATCTTCGACAGCTTCCAGGCAGACATGGAAGCCCTGCGGGCCACCGAGTCACCCGTGAGTCCGGATGCGTCGCGCAGTGCCCGCAGGGCTTTCCCGATCGAGTCGGCGGTCAGTGGTGCCGCTCCCAGTAGTCCGCGAACGGCACCGCTTCGGCCAAGGCGCGGTCTCGGTAGTGCTGATACTCGGCAAGTCTGTGGGCAGGGAGCAGCTCGGCGCCGATGAACGCGCCGTCCGGCGTGTAGTGCATCTGATACACCGACTGGTCATCGAACAACCAGAAATCGTGATCCGGCAGGCTGGTCACGGTCAGTTCTGACAGGTCGATGATCCCGATGGTTTCGCCGGCCGTGATGTTGCCTGGGTAGGCGGCCAGTTCGTACCGCAGGTAGTCGGTCAGCGGAGACCTGAGCACATGGACGCGCGAGACCTGCTTGCCCTTGTCGGTCATCGACCGTACCCACGGGTTGTCTTCCCAGTCAGGGCCCATGTCCCTGCCGGCTAGGAAGCGTTCGAACTCCTCGCGCTCCTCCTCCACGTCGTAGACGCTGAACGTCTCCAGCCGGAACGCGGTCTGCTCGAAGGTTTCGAAGAGTCGGCCGAACTCCTCACCGCTGAGCACGGATGTACTCCTCCAGGACGGCTGCAGGGACCACGACGGCAGTCTCACCTTCGGGCAGGTCGAGCTGTGCCAGCCGCTCGGGGTCGGTGATGACGTAGCCCTGAACCACGTAGTCTTTGGCGCTCTCGGTGCCCCACAGGGTTGGGCACGTTCCGTTCCTGCACTCCGGGTCACCGGACAGCTTCCGCAGCATCCTTGCCCCCACATGTCGGCGTATGCCTGTCGCGTTCGATGCTCCCGAGCCAGCCACGGCGGGGTCAAGCGCTGATCCTTTCCAGAACAGGAAAGCAGCCTTCCCGCTTGGAATCGAGGATGCGTTGGGACGTGCGCGGCGGCTACAACGGCAGCATGACCGTTTTCCTGTGTGCCAAGTGCGGTGGCAGCCTCACGCCAAACCTGACGCCTTTGCCTGCCGTTCCCTCGGTGTCCGACGACGAAGAACGGGACAAGGAGAGCCGGCTGGCGCTGGCCACACTGCCGCAAGGGCACTACGCGATCGAGACCGAACCCTGGGGCGCTCCGTACGTGCCGCATCCCGACCAGGAAAACGGCGGGCCTGCGCAGCCGCGTGGGCCCTGGCGGTGCGAGGAAGGCGTGGAAATGGTCTCGGCCGGGCCGCGCAACAATGTCGTGATCCACCCCGAAGACGCGCCCGACCTGCAGCCGCTGCCGGGGTGGGAGAACAGCGGCGGATGCTGCGGTCCGTCCGGCGACAGCGGACTCAACCGTGCCTGTCCCTGTGGCGCCCGGGTGGCCACGCTCACCGCTGATTGTTATGGCCCCTACGAGCTGCATCTCGATGCGCTGCGTGTCTACGCGTTCGACCAGAACTGATCGGCAGACCGCTCGAAGGTCGCGCGCTTATGCTCCCTGCATGAATGACAGAGGACCCTCACCTGAGTGGTGGAATGCCCAACTTCTGCCGGAACGTCGGGCGATCGGCATAGTTCAGCAGGCCATCGGGCAGATCGACGGTCTGGTGGACTACGTCACGGGCCGACTGCCGATCGAGCCGCGTGCGGTTGAGATTGCCTGCATCGAGTCCTTCATGGTCAACGTGCGGCTCGTGGCCGACTTCTTGATCAAGGGGCGAGAGCCGAAAGATCTCCGTGCCGTAGATCTCGTACCTGGCTGGCAGGCCGACACTGAAGCCGGGAAGCGCCTCGGTGAATGGTGGGATCTTGCAAGCAAGCACGTCATGCACATGAGCAAGAAGCGCATTCCCGAAGACATCGGGACGATCCAGCCACTCACCGCAGCCGAGCAACGACAGATGGCTGCCGACTGCCGTGAGGTGTACGAGGCGTTCCATGCCCGGTACAGCGCAGCTGAGTAGGAGGCTGCACCGGGCCGTGAGTTACTCGTCTCCAGGAGCCTCAGTGATGCCGATGGGGCAGGCCACGCCCGTGCCGCCGATGCCGCAGTAGCCGTTAATGTTGCGGTCGAGGTACTGCTGGTGGTACGCCTCGGCCGGCCAGAACGTGCGCCCCTCCGCCGGAAGGATCTCCGTGGTGATCTCGCCGTAGCCGGAGCCCGTGAGGACCTTCTGGTATGCCTCGCGGGAGGCCGCCACGGCTGCCGCCTGCTCGGGGGAGTGGGTGTAGATCGCCGAGCGGTACTGCGTACCGACGTCATTGCCCTGCCGGAAGCCCTGGGTCGGGTCGTGGGACTCCCAGAACAGCTTCAGGAGCTCGGCATACGAGACCGTCTTCGGGTCGAAGACGACGCGGACCGCTTCCGTGTGGCCGGTCAGGCCCGAGCAGACCTCTTCGTACGCGGGGTTCTCCGTGTAGCCGCCCTGGTAGCCGACGAGCGTCGTCCAGACGCCGTCCGTCTGCCAGAACTTGCGCTCGGCGCCCCAGAAACAGCCCAGCGCGAAGTCCGCGACCTCCAGACCCTCCGGATACGGGCCCAGCAGCGGGTTGCCGAGGACCGTGTGGTGGGACGGGACGGTGAACTCGGGGGTGGGGCGGCCCTTCAGGGCCTCCTCAGGGGTGGGGAGCTGCGGGGTGCGGCGTTGCAGGAACATGCGGGGGCTCCTCCTGGGGTGGGTGTGCAGTGCGTACAACGCGGCGGGGGCGCCACGGATTCCGCCCGGCTGTCAGTCCGGCTACCGAGGCAGCGTCGCCGGGCTGCCGCCGTTCGCCTCGTAGCCCGCGACCGCCAGGGCCCGGTAGACCGTGTACTCGGCCGCCGGGTCGGGGCTCTGCGTCCACGGCAGCGCACCCACATGGCCGTCGATGTGGACGAGCTGGTTCATCGCTTCCGACCAGCGCTCCATCCGGACCAGGAACAGCACCAGCAGATGGCGGACGTGCGCGAGCATCGGGTCGTCGGCGCGGGCCGCGTGCACCGCGAACAGGGCGCCCTCGACCGCCTTGGTCACCACCGCGCCCCGGTAGAAGCCCTGCACGAGATTGACCTCGGGCAGATGCTCGTACACCGCGAAGAGCGGCAGCGCGGCCAGCAGTGAGCCCTGCGGGGCGCGGGCGGCGGCCGTGGTGGCGAAGCGGTCGGCCTCCTCGCGGGATCCGTGCCACTTCTCGCACCAGTAGTGCAGCGCGGCGATGTGCGCGCCCATGTGGGCCGGGGCGCGGTCGATCACCTTCGCCCAGAGCTGGTCGAACTCCTCGTGCGAGTAACCGAGTCCACGGGAGACCGCCAGCTCGACGAGGTACGGAACGGGGTCGCCCGGCGCCAGCAGCGCCGCCTCGCCACAGACCGTACGGGCCTCCTCCAGGATGATCCGGAAGTCGTCCGTCCCCGCGGTCGACGAACGCCACGCCTGCTGCACCAGGAATTCGGCGTGCACCGCCGCACCGCCCGCGTCCTTCGGCGCATCCGCCCGCCACTTGCGCAGCCACGTACCACCGGCACCGGGCTGCTGCGCCAGCTCCAGCGAGGCGGCACCGGCGAACGCCTGCACCCGCTGCCACCGCACCTCGTCCTCCTTGGGCGTACCGGCCAGCAACTGCGAAGCCGCCCGCCAGTCCTGGGAACGCTGCACGACATCGAGCACATCGAGAAGATCCTGGTCCGGGCCGGGCAGCCGGATGTCCAGCTCTTCCTGGCGCACAAAGCCGTAGGTGTCCGGATCGGCGGCGTCCGGCGAACCGGGCGCGACCTGACGGATACCGCCGCGGCGGCGCAGCACGAAGGGGCCGATGACCGCGGCGAGCATGCACAGTGCGATCAGGAACCAGAGAATCTCCATGCCCCCATTGTCACCGGACGGCCCGATAGCCCGGTGAGCGCCCTCGAGACGAACTACGCTCGGGCCCCATGAGCGACCAGCCCAGCTTCGAGACTCTCGCGATCCACGCGGGAAACACTGCCGATCCACTCACCGGCGCCGTTGTACCGCCCATTTACCAGGTGTCCACGTACAAGCAGGACGGCGTGGGCGGACTGCGCGGCGGCTACGAGTACAGCCGCAGCGCCAACCCGACCCGTACCGCCCTGGAGGACAACCTCGCGGCCCTGGAGGGAGGCCGCCGCGGACTCGCCTTCGCCTCCGGCCTCGCCGCCGAGGACTGCCTGCTCCGTACGCTGCTCACCCCCGGCGACCATGTGGTCATCCCGAACGACGCCTACGGCGGCACGTTCCGGCTGTTCGCGAAGGTCGTCTCGCGGTGGGGCGTGGACTTCTCGGTCGCCGACACCTCGGACGTGACGGCGGTACGGGCGGCGATCACCCCGCGCACCAAGGCGATCTGGGTGGAGACCCCGTCCAACCCGCTGCTCGGCATCACCGACATCGCCGCGATCGCCGGTGTGGCCCGCGCGGCGGGTGCGCGACTGGTCGTCGACAACACCTTCGCCAGCCCCTACCTTCAGCAGCCCCTCGCCCTGGGCGCCGACGTCGTGGTGCACTCCACCACGAAGTACATGGGCGGCCACTCGGACGTCGTCGGCGGCGCACTGATCGTCAACGACCCGGAACTGGCGGAGGAGTTGGCGTACCACCAGAACGCGATGGGCGCGGTCGCCGGACCGTTCGACGCCTGGCTGGTGCTGCGCGGTATCAAGACCCTCGCGGTCCGCATGGACCGGCACTGCGAGAACGCCACGAAGATCGTCGATCTGCTGACCCGGCACCCCAAGGTCACCCAGGTCCTCTACCCGGGGCTGCCCGAGCACCCGGGCCATGAGGTCGCCGCCAAGCAGATGAAGGCCTTCGGCGGCATGGTGTCCTTCCGCGTCGTGGGCGGCGAGGACGCGGCGGTCCACGTCTGCAACCGGGCGAAGCTGTTCACCCTCGGTGAGTCGCTGGGCGGCGTCGAGTCCCTCGTGGAGCACCCGGGCCGCATGACGCACGCCTCGGCGGCCGGGTCCCCGCTGGAGGTGCCGGCCGACCTTGTCCGGCTCTCCGTCGGCATCGAGTCCGCCGACGACCTGATCGCCGACCTGACGCAGGCGCTCGGCTAGTGCCGTGACCGGCAATGTTTGCCCCGTAAGGAGCGTCGTCCGGTGCGTGCGATCGCAAGGCGGCCGTGAGTCCTTGGGTGGGGCCTCCCC
>NZ_JBEOVN010000191.1:0-13526 GCF_040295565.1 Streptomyces sp. NPDC002785
CCGTTACTCTGGCGGGTGTATGTTTTACTCCGGTGTCCTCTTCCTATCCCCACTCCTCTCGGGCGCCCGTTGGGGCCGGGCCCCCCCCGCGGCCGAGGCGAGTCCCCGCCTTCTCCGGCGTGAGGGGGTGGTGCAGGTCGAAGGCCGGCGAGTCTGAACGTACGCGGGGCAAAGCCCGGAAATTGTGCCTCGGGGGTGGACAGGAGGTCGCCCACTCCAGGGAACGGCCGAACCCCCACGGGTCGTCCACCTCGACCCTCGGTGCGTAGCGGCTGGTGCGCCACACGTTGTACAGGAACGGCAGGGACGACAGGCCCAGCAGAAAGGAGCCGGCGGACGAGATCGTATTGAGCAAGGTGAAGCCGTCCGCCGAGAGATAGTCGGCGTAACGCCGGGGCATTCCAGCCTCTCCCAGCCAGTGCTGGACCAGGAAGGTCAGCTGAAATCCGACGAACAAGGTCCAGAAATGGATACGTCCGACGCGTTCATCCAGCATGCGGCCGGTCAACTTGGGCCACCAGAAGTAGAAGCCGCCGAACATCGCGAAGACCACTGTTCCGAAGAGAACGTAATGGAGGTGGGCGACGATGAAGTACGAATCGGTGAAATGAAAGTCCAGCGGGGGTGAGGCGATAAGTACTCCGCTGAGGCCGCCGAGGAGAAATGTCACGAGGAAGCCGATCGCCCAGAGCATGGGTGTCTCGAACGAGATACTGCCGTGCCACATGGTGCCGATCCAGTTGAAGAACTTGACGCCGGTGGGCACGGCGATGATGAACGACATGGCGGAGAAAAAGGGCAGGAGCACGGCTCCCGTCGCGAACATGTGGTGGGCCCAGACAACCGCCGAGAGCATGGTGATGCTGACCGTGGCCATCACCATTCCGAAATACCCGAACATCGGCTTTCGGCTGAAGGTGGGAATGATCTCGCTCACCACTCCGAAGAAGGGCAACGCGACAATGTAGACCTCGGGATGACCGAAGAACCAGAACAGGTGCTGCCACAGCAGAGCCCCGCCGTTGGCGGGGTCGTAAATATGCGCTCCGAACTTCCGGTCAGCTTCGAGGGCGAGCAGGGTGGCCGCGAGCACCGGAAAAGCGAGCAGCGCGAGGATCGAAGTGAACAGAATGTTCCAGGTGAAGATCGGCATCCGGAACATGGTCATCCCCGGGGCGCGCAGACAGACGATCGTAGTGATGAAATTGACCGATGCCAGGGTCGTACTGATCCCCGACAGCACCAGGCCCATGGTCCAGAGGTCTCCGCCGGCGCCGGGCGAAAAGACGGCACTGTTCAGCGGGGCGTAGGCGAACCAGCCGAAGTGCGCCGCGCCGCCGGGCACCACGAATCCGGACACCACGATGATTCCGCCGAAGAGGAAGAGCCAGTAGGTGAGCGCGTTGAGGCGAGGGAAGGCGACGTCGGGCGCGCCGATCTGCAGCGGCATGATGGCGTTCGCGAAGCCGCCGAACATCGGCGTGGCGAACAGCAGCATCATGACGGTGCCGTGGACGGTGAACAGCTGGTTGTACTGTTCTGCGCCGACGATCTGAAGCCCTGGCCGGGCCAGTTCCGCTCGCATGAGCATGGCCAACAATCCGGCCAGCAGGAAGAACCCGAACGCGGTGACCATGTAGAGATTGCCGATGACCTTGTGGTCCGTGGTCGTCAGCCAGCCCATGAGCCTCACACCGGCATTGATGCGCCTGTTGGCCACCGGCTCGGCCGACGCGGCTTCCTGCAGGTCCTGCGCCATCGGTTCTCCGTCCCGCCAGGTTGACTCGATGGTGGAGCCTGCCACCGTGGACGGCCCGTACGACTGGCGGTGACACCTCGAATTTCACCAGATCACCGGTGCTCCGATCGGGTGTCCCAGGGTCCCGCGGCGCCCAGGATGCGCGGGGGCATGAGCCGGACAGCCGTCAGTTCTGGTGCGAGCGACCGGGCCGACCGGGTGACGGCATGTCTGTCCGGGCGGGAATGCGCGACTGCGCTCTGGGCAGCGGACCAGGTCCGTGCGGTGCGCCGGCGATCAACCTCCTGGTCCCGCACGACGACCCAGGTGGTCGGCGAACCACTCTCTGGCCAGGTCCGCCACCTTTCCCAGAGCACCAGGCTCCTCGAACAGGTGAGTGGCGCCGGGGACCACTGCCAGTCGGCTCTCGCAGCGCAGCAGTGCCTGGGCCTGGCGGTTCAGGTCCAGCACCATGTCGTCTTCGCCTCCGACGATGAGGAGCGTGGGCGCGGTCACTGCAGGCAGGCGGGGTCCGGCCAGATCGGGCCTGCCGCCGCGGGAGACGACCGCCACGGCCGGGGAGTCCGGCTCCGCCGCCGCCCACAATGCGGCGGCCGCGCCGGTACTGGCGCCGAAGTAGCCGACCGCGAAGTCCTGGGTCTCGGGCTGATCGAGCAGCCAGCGGGTGGCGTCGGCCAAGCGGCGGGCCAGCAGAGCGGCGTCGAAGACGTGGGCGCGGTCCAGTTCTTCCTCCGCCGTCAGAAGGTCGAACAGCAGCGTGGCCAGGCCAGACTTGTTCAGCGAGGTCGAGACGAAGCGGTTGCGCGGGCTGTGCCGGCTGCTGCCGCTGCCGTGCGCGAACACCACGATGCCCGTGGCCCCTTCGGGGACAGTCAGGTGCCCGTAAAGCCGGACCGGTCCGGCATGTACGACGACTTCCGGATCCGCGGCCGTCATCGCCGCTCCTCCCACGGTTGCTGCGTCTACGTGCCGCTGCTCGATGCCCTCAAGAAGGTCGGCTCCTTTGCCCGACGCTGTCCCAAGGCGCAGGACGGCCATCCGTCATCTCGGCCTTGGGCCGGGCTTCTTGCCGACCCTGCACCCTCCACGCTACTCGCGTTCTGCCGATGCGCGAGCGGCTTCACCACCGGAGCCCATCGTGATCGCCGCTTCGGCGTGCCAGGGTTCCATGCCCCTCTGTACCGGCTGGTCGGAGCATGTCCGAAGGTTCGGCAAGCCTGCGTGCTGCCGCCGAACCGCGCGGGAGCGCGTGGAGCAGCCGCTCGTCGCGGACACCGGCCGAGCGCACCGCACGGACCAGGGCCTCCGGGGAAGCTGTGCCCATCTCTCCCGCTCCGTCCCGGCTCATCCCTTGACGACGCCCAGCGGCACCAGCCGGGCGACCGGCCGGGCGAGTCCGGCGCCCTCGGTGACGGCGGCGACCGCGTCGACGTCCTTGTACGCCTCCGGCGCTTCCTCGGCAAGACCACGCCACGAGGAGGGGCGCACGGCGATGCCCCGGGCCTCCAGCTCGCCGCGAAGCCGCTCCCCACGGACCATGCGCAGCGCGTGGTGGCGGCTCCAGACCCGGCCGGCGCCGTGGCAGGCGGAGTGGAAGGCGTCGTTGCCGGGCAGGCCGACCATCACGTACGAGGCGGTGCCCATTGTCCCGGGGACGAGTACCGGCTGGCCCGCCTGGGCCAGGTCCTCGGGCAGGCTCGGGTCGCCGGGCGGCAGCGCCCGCGTCGCGCCCTTGCGGTGGACGCACAGTGGACGTGCCACACCGTCCACTTCGTGGGTCTCGAGTTTGGCCGTGTTGTGCGAGATGTCGTAGACCAGCTCCAGACCGACTCCCGCAGCCGTCGCGAAGGCGTGGCGGGTGGCTTCGGACAGCAGCTGGCGGTTGGCCCGGCCGTAGTTGGCGGCCGCCGCCATCGCCCCCAGGTACGCGCGGCCCCGCGGCGAGTCGACCGGCGTGCAGGCCAGCTGCCGGTCCGGTACCTGGATGCGGTGCCGGTGCAGTTCCTGGTCCATCACGCGGACGTGGTCGGTGCACACCTGGTGTCCCAGGCCGCGCGAGCCGCAATGGATCATGACGCACACCTGCCCCACCCGCAGCCCGAAGGCCGCCGCGGTAGCCGTGTCGTAAACCTGGTCCACCGCCTGGACCTCCAGGAAATGGTTGCCCGAGCCGAGGCTGCCCACCTGGTGGAGGCCGCGCTCTACGGCGCGCGTGCTCACCTGCCCCGGGGCCGCGCCGTCCAGGACGCCGTAGTCCTCGCAGCGCGCGAGGTCGCGCGGTACACCGTGGCCGTGCTCGACCGCGTACCGAGCGCCGCCGACCAGCAGCTCGTCCATCTCCCCGGCCCCCGACAGCTTCCACAGGCCGCCGCGCCCCATGCCGCGCGGGATGGTGCTGTCCAGGATGTCCATCAGCCGCCGCATCCGGTCGTGGCCGAGCGCCTCGCGGTCGATGCCGGAGGCCAGCAGCCGTACGCCGCAGGAGATGTCGAACCCGACGCCGCCCGGCGAGATGACCCCGCCGTGGGAGATGTCGGTGGCGGCCACCCCGCCGATCGGGAAGCCGTAGCCCCAGTGGACGTCGGGCATGGCGAAGGAGGCGCGGACGATGCCGGGCAGTGTCGCCACGTTCGCCACCTGCTCCAGCGCCTTGTCCCCAGCCGCCTGCGGCAGCAGCGCCCGCGAGGCGAACACCACCCCGGGTACGCGCATCGGTTCCCGCTGCTCGATACGGAAGCGGTACGGGCTCTTCTCCATCAGTGCGATGTCCACGTCCCTCACCTCCAGTCGACCGTCAGCCGTCCGGTCCGATCGGCGACGGCGGTGCCGAACTCGGCGCAGGCGGTGGTGAGCCGCTCGCGGATCCACTCCCGGTCCTCGCCGCGCGCCAGGCGGGTGTGGCAGTAGTCCAGGGCCAGCGGCATCGCCTCGACCCGGGTGGGAACCAGGTGCGCGGCATCCGGGCCGTCCAGGGTCACCAGGAAGAGGAGCCCCAGGTCATTGCGCAGGACCGGGTCGACGGCGTAGTCGTCGACGAAGTCGCCCAGGTCGTAGAGGATCCGGTCGGCGATCCCGTGGAAGACATGGGCGGAGTGCCCGGCGACGAGTGTCGCTCCCGCCGCCAGCAGCTCCGGGGCCGCGGCCGAGATGTGGCGCAGCGGCCGGGAGGTCATGTTGGGACCCCAGTGCGGCGTGACCAGGACGACATCCGCCGCCGCAGCGGCCCGGCCCACCGTCTCCCTCAGCCAGCCGGGCACCCCCGCGTGAAGATCGGCCCAGGCCACACCGGGACTGTTCGCCCCGGCCGCGTACTCCTGCGGGTGGTCCGTGACACCCACCACCGCAAGCCGCACACCGCCCGCCTCCAGCACCGCGAACTCCCGGGCCGCGTGTACGTCCGGCCCGGCGCCGACCGCATGGACGCCTGCCCTGGCCAGCAGGGTGCGGGTGTCGGCCATGGCGTCGAACCCGTAGTCCAGGGCGTGGTTGTTGGCGAGCGTCACACAGTCCGCCCCCAGTTCGGCCAGCACCTTCGCGGCGGCGGAGGGAGCGCGGAAGAAGAAGGCCTTTCGCGCGTCGGGCCAGCGGTGACCGCGGTCGGAGACACAGCACTCCAGGTTGAGCACGAACAGGTCCGCCTCCGCGAGCACCTCCCTGACCCCTGTGGAGACCAGCGTCCCCGGCACCGGCGAGCGGCGCAGCTCCTCGGCGACGCTGCGCCCGAGCATGGTGTCGCCGGCCAGTGCCACCGTGAGGGTCATGATCCCGTCACCTTCCCCGTCCTGTACTCAGACGTCGAGGGTCACCCGGCAGGTCCAGCCGCCAGGGCCGCCGCGCAGTTGCAGGTCGTGCAGCGAAACGGCCTTCGGTACCGCACCGACCGGCACGGCGGTGTCGGCGTCGGCCATCCGGAAGCGGACCGACAGGCCCCGGCCGTCCCCTGCCGACCGGATCGGCCCCACCTCCACGTCGAGCGGTATCTCACCGTCGGTGTCCATCCGGTAGACGACCTCCTCCAGGACGGACACCAGCAGATCCTCGTCGGACTCCGCAGTGAACGCACATGCGCGTTCCGCGACGACTGCGGCCCCGGACGTGTCGGCGAAGCCCTCAACCACCGCGCGCACCGCCTCGCCGATGCAGCCCTCGGCCGTCGGCGACCACGCTTCCACCCGCAAGTCCGCGGTGTGGGGCACAGCCCAGTGGCCATACGCGCCGGGCTGCTTCCCCGCAGGTTCCCGACCGTCCACGGTCGGCGCCTCTCCGTCGTCTCCGGATGCACAGCCTGATGCCGAGCTCCTTGAGCTGCAGGCGATGCCTCCTCCAGAGTCGTCCCGTACACCGCTCCAGGGCAACCGGCACGAGGCGCGAGCACCCGTCGGCGTTGCACACATTCACTTGCCGCCCCCGCCTCGTTGACTGTGGGTAATCGGTAGATGACGTACGGGAGTTGTCTCGCCGTGCTGGTGAAGGAGCACACGCATGCCGGTCTCGCTCGGTCTCGGCCCTTCGTAGATGAAGCCCGCCGGGGCCTGGCGCGTGCAGTGGAGCCATTGCGCGACCTGCTCCGCCTGGTCGGCAGCGCTGACGTGACTGAACGAGAGTCAGAACAAGGGGAGTTGGGGGACTGGTAGGAAAGTTTACTGTTCGCTAGCATCTCGGGCGGTGGCCTGGCGCGGTGCCTGACCTCCGTAGGCATGACGCGCTCAGTGAGAGCTCTGGCCCGGCCACCACGATGCCGCCCCTGCCCGTACGAGGGGCGGGGTGCGAGGTCGCGCACCGATGCCCAGCTCTCGCCACCCCCAAGGCCAGGAGTCCAGGGATGTACCCGAACGGCTCAGCTCCGCTTCTCGCGCCCACGCGGCGCCGTACGGTGGGCGTGGTCATCGCCGCCGTACTCCTCCTCGTCGGCAGCCTGTTGCTCGCCCACCCCGACCGGGCCGGCGCCGCCGCCGACCCCCTCATTTCGCGTGGCAAGCCCGCCACCGCTTCCTCCAGCGAAGGTTCCGGGCTCGGCCCGCAGAACGCCTTCGACGGCGACCCGGCCACCCGCTGGGCGAGCGCCGAGGGCAAGGACCCACAGTGGATACGCGTCGACCTCGGTGCCACCGCCGACGTCACGCGGGTGGCGCTGAGTTGGGAGGCCGCGTATGCCAAGGCGTACCGGATCGAGATCTCCACCGACGGCACCACCTGGACCCGGCTCGCCGACGAGACGGCCGGGAACGGCGGCACCGACGACTGGTCCGCCCTCTCCGGCAAGGGCCGATACCTGCGCGTGTACGGCACCGCGCGCGGCACCGCCTACGGCTACTCGCTGCACGAGGTCGAGGTGTACGGCACGCTCGGCGGCACGCCTCCGCAGACCGGCGCCTTCGCCGTGGTCGCCGCCGGTGACATCGCCGCCCAGTGCACCGCCTCCGACAGCGCCTGCGCGCACCCCAAGACCGCCGCATTGGCCCAGAAGCTCGATCCGAAGTTCTATCTGACGATGGGCGACAACCAGTACGACGACGCACGGATCGCCGACTACCGCGCCTACTACGACAAGACGTGGGGCGCTTTCAAGGACAAGACGCATCCGGTACCGGGCAATCACGAGACGTACGATCCGGCCGGGTCACTGGCCGGCTACAAGGCCTACTACGGGGCCATCGCGTATCCCCAGGGCAAGAGCTACTACAGCTTCGACGAGGGCAATTGGCACTTCATCGCCCTCGACTCCAACTCCTTCGACCGGAGCGCCCAGATCGACTGGCTCAAGGCCGACCTCGCCAAGAACAGCAAGGCGTGCGTCGCCGCCTACTGGCACCACCCGCTGTACTCCTCGGGCGGGCACGGCAACGACCCGGTCAGCAGGCCGGTCTGGAAGATCCTGTACGGAGCCAAGGCCGACCTCGTGCTCAACGGGCACGACCACCACTACGAGCGGTTCGCGCCACAGAACCCCGACGGGAAGGCCACAGCCGACGGAATCACCGAGATCGTCGGAGGCATGGGCGGCGCCGAGCCTTACCCCATCGAGAACGTCCAGCCCAACAGCCAGAAGCGGATCAGCGGTGAATACGGCGTCGTGAAACTGGACTTCACCGACTCCGGCTACAGCTGGAGCTACGTCGGCACCGACGGCAAGAACAAGGACACCAGCCCGAAGTACGCCTGCCACTGATGTATCTGGCGACCACAGGCCGCCGGGATGCGCCGGCCCCGCCCCGCACCGGCGGGGTGGGCCGACGCGTCCCCGGCACCGTCCTGGCACTCGGCACGGTCAGCCTCGTCACCGACATCTCCTCCGAGATGGTCACCGCGGTGCTGCCGCTCTACCTCGTCCTCGGACTCGGTCTCTCACCTCTCCAATTCGGATTCCTGGACGGCCTGTTCAACGGCGCCGCCTCCGTCGTGCGGCTGCTCGGCGGGCACGCCGCCGACCGCGGCTGCCGGCACAAACGGGTCGCCGGGATCGGCTACGCCCTTTCGGCCTGCTCCCGGCTCGGCCTGCTGCTCGCGGGTGGAGCCACGGCCGGGATCGCGGCTGCCCTCGCCGCCGACCGGGTCGGCAAGGGCATCCGTACGGCGCCCCGCGACGCGCTGATCACCCTGAGCAGCCGGCCTGATTCACTGGGCCGGTCCTTCGGCGTGCACCGAGCGATGGACACCACGGGCGCCCTGCTCGGCCCGCTCGCCGCGTTCGCCCTGCTCTGGGCGACCGCCGACGCCTACGACGCGGTGTTCGTCGTCAGCTTCTGCGTCGGCCTGCTCGGGGTACTGCTCCTCGTCCTGTACGTTCCCGGGCGCCACCCGACACCGCCAACGAACGCAACTCCACGTCCACGCAAGGCATTCGGGGCACTCCGTGACCCCGCCTTCCGGCGGATTCTCGGAGCCGCCGCCCTGCTCGGTGCCGCCACCGTCGGTGACGCCTTCGTCTACCTCCTGCTCCAGCGCCGCCTCGGCCTCCCCGTCGGCTGGTTCCCATTGCTGCCGCTCGGCGCGGCGGCGTGCTATCTGCTGCTCGCGGTCCCGGCGGGCCGGATCGCGGACCGGGTTGGCCGACGGCTGCCGTTCTTGTACGGACACGTCGCGCTGCTCGGTGTGTACGCCACACTCCTCGCCCCGAACGGCGGCCCGGCCCCGCTTCTCCTTGTGCTCGTCCTCGTGCTGCTCGGCGTCTTCTACGCCACTACCGACGGGGTGCTGATGGCCCTCGCCGGACCCGTGCTGCCCGCCGACGGCAGGGCGGGCGGACTCGCCCTGCTCCAGACCGGCCAGGCCCTGGCCCGGATGCTCGCCGCGGCGGGCTTCGGCGCCGCGTGGACGGTGTGGGGGCCGCGCCCCGCGCTGTGGGCGGCGATATCGGCCCTGCTCGCTGCGCTCGCGGGCGCCTGGGCGCTGCTGCCGCGCAACCCGTCCGGCATCCAGGCCCCCGAGGGGCCGGGAGCCCAGATCCCCGAGAGGCGGACCGCATGAGTGCCAGGTTCCAGAGCCCCGAGACCCCGCTGGGCCCTCGGGCCCGTATCGCCGTCGTGGTGGCCGCGGTACTACTCCTCGCGGGCGGCTCCGTCGGGTACGTCCTGCACGCGGAGAACCGGGCGGAGGGTCAACGAGCCGACGCAGACGCCTCGTTCACTCTCGCCGGGCCCGCGCTGTACTTCCGGGACACGGCCACGGGACGCGTCGCCCATCAGCCGCTCGCCGGAGCCCCCGGCACCCGCACCCCCGGCGGCCCCGCCTGCGACCGGTTCTACGCCTCCGGTGACAGCGCTCTCTGCCTGCGCGCCAAGCCCGGGGTGCTGCCGAAGACATACGCAATCGTTCTCGACCGGCGGCTGCGCGAGACGCGCCGGATCACCGTACCGGGCGTTCCCACCCGGGCCCGCGTCTCCGCCTCCGGGAGAATGCTGTCCTGGACGGTGTTCGCCACCGGTGACTCGTACGCCACCACCGCCTTCTCCACCCGGACCGCCGTCCTCGACCTGCGCACCGGCTACCTCATCAAGTCCATCGAGGACATCCCCCTCACCATCGACGGTGCCCGCTACCACGCCCCCGACGTCAACTACTGGGGAGTGACCTTCGCCCGCGACGACAACCGCTTCTACGCGACCGTCTCCACCAAGGGCCGCACCTACCTCGTCGAGGGCAACATGAGGGACTGGTCGGCGAAGGCGCTGCGGCAGAATGCCGAGTGTCCCTCTCTGTCACCCGACAACACTCGGATCGCCTTTAAGAAGAAGGTTTCCGACGACCCGGCCGCGCCCTGGCGGCTGTACGCCCTTGACCTGCGGACCATGCGTGAGACGCCGCTCGCCGAGACACGCAGCGTCGACGACCAGGCGGCCTGGCTGGACGACGAAACGGTCGCCTACGCGCTGCCTGGCGCGGCCGGCCGGGCGAGCGACATCTGGACCGTCCCCGCAGACGGAACCGGGGCACCCCGCGTGGCCGCGGCGGGTGGGTCGTCGCCGGCGGTGGTGGGCTGAGCGAGGTGGCCCGGGGCAGAAGCAGCCCACCGGGCATGCCCCATTCGGTGTCGTGACAGGCGCGGTCGCGGCGTGATCCGAGCCGCCCGACGGCGGAAGCCTGCGATGCCGTCAGGTGCCGACGTAGGCCGAGAGGTGCTTGCCGGTGAGGGTGGAGCGGGCAGCGACGAGGTCGGCGGGCGTGCCTTCGAAGACGATCCGGCCGCCGTCGTGGCCGGCGCCGGGGCCGAGGTCGATGATCCAGTCGGCGTGCGCCATGACCGCCTGGTGGTGCTCGATGACGATGACCGACTTGCCGGAGTCGACGAGCCGGTCGAGCAGGCCGAGCAGCTGCTCGACGTCGGCGAGGTGGAGGCCGGTGGTCGGCTCGTCGAGGACGTAGACGCCGCCCTTCTCCGCCATGTGGGTGGCGAGCTTGAGCCGCTGCCGCTCGCCGCCGGACAGCGTCGTGAGCGGCTGGCCGAGGCTGAGGTAGCCGAGCCCGACGTCGGCGAGCCGGCCGAGGATGCGGTGAGCGGCCGGCGTACGCGCCTCGCCGACGCCGAAGAACTCCTCGGCCTCGGTCACCGACATGGCCAGCACCTCGCTGATGTCGCGGCCGCCGAGGTGGTGGTCGAGCACCGATGCCTCGAACCGCTTCCCCTCGCACTCCTCGCAAGTGGTGGCGACGCCGGCCATCATCGCCAGGTCGGTGTAGATGACGCCGGCGCCGTTGCAGTTGGGGCAGGCGCCCTCGGAGTTGGCGCTGAACAGCGCCGGCTTCACGCCGTTGGCCTTCGCGAATGCCTTACGGATCGGGTCGAGCAATCCGGTGTACGTCGCCGGGTTGCTCCGCCTGGAGCCGCGGATCGCACCCTGGTCGACCGATATCACACCCGCGCCGGCGGGGATCGACCCATGCACGAGCGAGCTCTTGCCGGAGCCGGCGACGCCGGTGACGACGGCAAGCACCCCGAGCGGGACGTCGACGTCGACGTCGCGCAGGTTGTTCGCCGTCGCGCCGCGGATCTCCAGCGTGCCGGTGGGTGTCCGCACCGTCTCCTTGAGGGAGGCCCGGTCGTCGAAATGGCGGCCGGTGATGGTGCCGCCGGCCCGCAGCCCCTCGACGGTGCCCTCGAAGCAGACGGTGCCGCCCGCCGCGCCGGCGCCGGGGCCGAGGTCGACGACGTGGTCGGCGATCGCGATCGTCTCCGGCTTGTGCTCCACGACGAGCACCGTGTTGCCCTTGTCCCGCAGCCGCAGCAGCAGGTCGTTCATCCGCTGGATGTCGTGGGGGTGCAGGCCGATGGTGGGTTCGTCGAAGACGTAGGTGGTGTCGGTGAGCGAGGAGCCGAGGTGGCGGATCATCTTGACGCGCTGTGCCTCGCCGCCCGACAGCGTGCCCGACGGACGGTCGAGCGAGAGGTAGCCCAGCCCGATCTCCACGAACGAGTTGAGAGTATGGTGCAGCGCGGCGAGCAGCGGCGCCACCGAAGGCTCGTCGAGGCCGCGGACCCATTCGGCCAGGTCGCTGATCTGCATCGCGTATGCATCGGCGATGTTGATCCCGCCGATCCGCGACGACCGGGCCGCCTCGCTGAGACGGGTGCCGCCGCACTCGGGGCAGGCGGTGAAGGCGACCGCCCGGTCCACGAACGCCCGGATGTGCGGCTGCATCGCCTCCCGGTCCTTGGAGAGGAACGACTTCTGGATCTTGGGGATCAGCCCCTCGTAGGTGAGGTTCACGCCCTCGACCTTCACCTTGGTCGGCTCCCGGTGGAGGAAGTCGTGCATCTCCTTCTTGGTGTACTTGCGGATCGGCTTGTTCGGGTCGAGGAAGCCCGACTCGGCGAAGAGCCGCACGGTCCAGAAGCTGTCCGACTTCCACCCGGGGATGGTGAACGCGCCCTCGGAGATCGACTTGGTGTCGTCGAAGAGCTGGGTGAGGTCGATGTCGGAGACCTTGCCCCGGCCTTCGCAGCGCGTGCACATGCCGCCGGTGCGGGTGAAGGTCTTTTTCACGGCCTTGGTCCTGTCGGCACCGCGGTCGACCGTGAACGCACCGCTCGCCCGGACCGAGGCGACGTTGAAGGAGAACGCGTTGGGCGGGCCGATGTGCGGCTTCCCGAGCCGGCTGAAAAGGATGCGCAGCATCGCGTTGGCGTCGGTGGCGGTGCCGACCGTGGAGCGGGGGTCGGCACCCATCCGCTGCTGGTCGACGATGATCGCGGTCGTCAGCCCTTCGAGGACGTCGACCTCGGGCCGCGCCAGCGTCGGCATGAAGCCCTGCACGAAAGCGCTGTAGGTCTCGTTGATCAGCCGCTGCGACTCCCCGGCGATCGTGTTGAACACCAGCGAGCTCTTGCCCGAGCCGGACACACCGGTGAACACCGTCAGCCGGCGCTTCGGGATCTCGATGCTGACGTCCTTGAGGTTGTTCTCGCGCGCGCCGTGCACACGGATCAGGTCGTGGCTGTCGGCAACGTGCGGCGCAGGCGACTGCGTGTCCGTCCTCGTGGTCATGCTCATCGTGTCTCCATCTGTTGGGCGGAGCCGCCTTCGCGGTCTCCGTGGGCGTCGCCTGGCTCGATCCGACCAGCTTCGAGCGTAACGTCCGGTTCTCATTCGTCGGCGCGGTCGCGGCAACGGTCGCTGTCCACCTGATCGGCGATGTCGGCCGGGGCGTCGCGACGCCCGTCCGGCTGACGTCGGCCGGGTCGCGGTCGGCGCAAGAACCAAGGCATCCATGCCGCTTCGGCCCGTGGCGCCTCTGGGCCCAGGCCACACGGCACGCCCGGCCGAGGCGTCAGACCGACCAGCGGCCGTCGCGCATCAGCTCGCGATCGGGCATCTCAGCGCCATCGGGGTTGGTGACGGTGGCCACCGGACGGCCGGCACCGGCGTCGTGTGCGGGCTGCTTCACGGTGCCGTCTGTGCAGGTCATGGCTGCGATGGCCGGACGGCTCAGCGGAGCTCGTTGATGCGGATGAGGTTGCCCGCGGGGTCGCGGAAGGCGCAGTCGCGAATCCCGTACGGCTGCTCGGTCGGCTCCTGGACGATATCGGCGTCGCCGGCCTGCAGGCGCTCGAATGTGCCGTCGAGGTCGGCGGTGGCCAGGGTGATGCGGGCGTAGGTGCCCTTGGCCATCATCTCGGCGATGGTGCGGCGCTCGTCGTCGGTGATGCCGGGGCCGGCGGCCGGTGGCTCCAGGACGATGGATGTGCCGGGCTGGTCGGCGGGGCCGACCGTGATCCAGCGCATCTTGCCGTTTCCGACGTCGTTGCGGACCTCGAAGCCGAGGGTGTCGC
>NZ_JBEOVN010000192.1:0-13414 GCF_040295565.1 Streptomyces sp. NPDC002785
CTCCCCCTTCCGCACCGCCCCCCCGCCCTCCGCGTTGTTGTGTTTCTTGGGTTGGGTGTGTGGGTTTTCTTCGTTCTTCCGTTGGCGGCGCCCCCCCCCCCCCCCCCACCACCGCCGCACGCACCACCATCGCGCTAGGAGCAACTCGCCATGATCCGGAAGATGCTGTCGTCCCGCAGGACGGCCGGGGCCTCTGCCCTGGCCGCGGTCGCCCTCGCCGCTGCCCTCGCCGCTGCCCCGGGTGCCTCGGCCGACGAGCACAACCCACTGCCGCCGCCCGGCTCCAGCCCGGTCTGCGCCTTCTACGACGGCGACGGGCTGACCGTGTACGGCGAGCAGGGCGACCGGGTCTTCCAGGTGCAGTGCATGCTGGCCAACCGCCACTATCTGCCGTGGTCCGCGGTCGACGGAACGTTCGGACCGCAGACTCTCCTCGCCGTCCAGCGCTTCCAGGCGGACAACCCGCCGCTCGTGCCGCACGGCCTGGTCACCCCGGTCACCTGGTCGGCGCTCTGGCACGCGGGACCGACCCGCACGACACCTCTCCCCTATCCGCCGGTGTAACTCCGCACACCCGACCGTTCCGTTCGGACGCACTCGGCCCCCGCTTCCTCTTCCCGTTCGGCGGCACGTCTCGTGGGGCGTGGTCCGTCGCGGGTGGGCGCGGTGAGCAGTGTCGCCGTAGAGGTCGCGGGGGAAGCGGTGCGGGTCGCCGATCGGGTTGCCGAGCTCGCAACCTCCTCGTCACACATGTCTCCGTTGTGCGGGTGTTTCGTCACAGGCGCTCGACAGCCCCTCTCCGGAACTCACTCACTGTCGTTGCACCGAGCACAGACTGAGTGATCGTCAGCGTCCGTGCCGCAGCTCCCCCGACGGCCTGCCCGGCTGCCGCTGCGGTGCAGAGAGGTGTCATCCATGACGGACAGAAGGCTCTGGTCCTACAAGGACATTGCAGCGCACATCCGGGTACAGCCGGACACCGTCCGCTCCTACCGCAAACACGGCCTCCTCCCGTCACCCGACCATGTGGAGAGCGGCAAGCCCTACTGGTACGCGGACACCATCCGCACCTGGGTCGCCTCAAGACCCGGCAACCGAGGACGCAGGGACTGACACCTCCGGCCCCGTACAGCGAGCGACTCCCACTCGCCGCCGTACGGGGCTCACTCCTTTGCCGGGTTGTACGGCCCACCGCCGAGGCCACGACTGCCCGGAACGCGGTGGCGAACCCCCACCCTGAACCGGGCGCCGCATCGAAGGACAGGCCCTCGGGCACAGAGACCGGATTGATGTCGGCCTGCTCCGGCGCCACGTATGCGGCGGACGAGCCCCAGCGGGTGAAGCACTCTCCTCCCGGAGGCCGAACGGGCGTTTCCGTCTCGCCGCGCCCGCGTTCGCCACGCACCTCGGCGTCACCGTGCTGCACTCACTCCAGGACTCGACGCACGGCATCGCCATCCGGCCGATCGCCGAGTCACCGACACCGGCCCGAGCCGCGCACTCTTCACACAGGGGTGCACCCAGCCCTCCACCGACCAGCAAGCGCGCACAGCGAGCCCGGCGGAGCGCTCGCATTCATACCCCCTAGGGGTATAGTGTGATGAGTGATGGGGCGCCCGGGTCTCCCGAGGTTCCCGACACCCACGCCCTTTTGTGCTCGTCGAAGAGGAGAACACCATGACCGCCGAGACCCAGCTCCCCCAGGCCACCGGCTCCTGCTGCTCACCCAGCGGCTCCTGCCACGACGGTGCGGACTCCGGCACCCCGGCGGGCGCGGTGACCACCGTCTACCAGGTGTCCGGCATGACCTGCGGACACTGCGAAGGCGCCATCTCCGAGGAGATCTCCGGTATCGATGGTGTCACCTCGGTGAAGGCCGTCGCCTCCACGGGCCAGGTGACCGTCGTCTCCCGGGCCTCGCTGACCGAGGACGCCGTGCGCGCCGCGATCGACGAGGCCGGCTACGAGCTCGTCGGCCTGGCCTGAGCTCCATCGAGGTACAACCGATACGCCGGATACACCTGTATCGCCCCCTTTGCCGCCGGGCCGGACCAACCAGCAGATACTGGTGGGGTACGGCCCGGTCGGCATTTTCAGGAGTTCGGACATGCACAGCGCAACAGAGGCCGCGACCCCGGCAGCGGAGAGTTCGCGGGCCGAACTCACGATCGGCGGAATGACCTGCGCCTCCTGCGCGGCCCGCGTCGAGAAGAAGCTCAACCGGATGGACGGCGTCACCGCCACCGTCAACTACGCGACCGAGAAGGCCCGTGTCGCCTTCGGTCCGGGAACCGACCTCGCGGATCTGATCGCCACGGTCGAGAAGACCGGCTATACGGCACAGACGGTACGCAGCTCCGATCCGACACCGCCCGCCCCGGCACCGGCCGCCGCACGGGTCACATCCGAAAGCACCGTCACTGGCGCCCCCGAGGCTGGCGGCCCTCCCAGCGCGCGAGTCCGCGCCGAGCAGCCCACCGAAAGCCCGACCGGCACCGGCACCGAAGCCGAGACCGACGCAGACGCCGACGCCGACGACCCCGCCGAGCGGAAGGCCGCCGACGCCCTCGCCTCACTGCGTCAGCGTCTGATCGTCTCGGCCGTCCTCGCCGCCCCCGTCGTCGTACTCGCGATGGTCCCTGCCTTCCAGTTCGACAACTGGCAGTGGCTCTCCCTCACCCTCGCCGCTCCCGTCGTCGTCTGGGGCGGACTGCCCTTCCACCGCGCCACTTGGACCAACCTCCGGCACGGTGCGGCCACCATGGACACCCTGGTCTCGATCGGCACCCTCGCCGCCTTCGGCTGGTCCCTGTGGGCGCTGTTCTTCGGCGACGCAGGCATGACCGGGATGCGGCACGGCTTCGACTTCACCGTCTCGCGCGCAATGGGGTCTCCCCTGCTCGAGCGGAGCCGAGAGCTCGGGGAAAGCTCGTCCACCATCTATCTGGAGGTCGCGGCCGGTGTCGTCACCTTCATCCTGCTGGGCCGCTATCTGGAGGCGAAGTCCAAGCGGAAGGCCGGTTCCGCCCTGCGCGCGCTGATCCACCTGGGCGCGAAGGACGTCTCCGTCCTCCAGAGCGGCACCGAGGTACGTATCCCCGTCGGCCGACTCACCGTCGGCGACCGTTTCGTCGTCCGCCCCGGCGAGAAGATCGCCACCGACGGCACCGTCGTCGCGGGCGCGTCCGCCGTGGACGCCTCCATGCTCACCGGCGAGTCCGTCCCGGTCGATGTGGGCGTCGGCGACCGGGTCACCGGGGCCACCGTGAACGCTTCCGGCCGGCTCGTCGTCGAAGCGACCCGGGTCGGCGCCGACACCCAGCTGGCCAGGATGGCGAAGCTCGTCGAGGACGCCCAGAACGGCAAGGCCGAGGTGCAGCGCCTCGCCGACCGGATCTCCGCGGTCTTCGTCCCGGTGGTGCTGGTGCTCGCAGTGGCCACCCTGATCGCGTGGCTGCTCGTCACGGACGACGTGACCGCCGCGTTCACCGCCGCCGTCGCCGTACTGATCATCGCCTGCCCCTGCGCCCTGGGCCTGGCCACTCCGACCGCCCTCATGGTCGGTACGGGACGCGGCGCCCAGCTCGGCATCCTGATCAAGGGCCCGGAGGTCCTTGAGGCCACGCATCGCATCGACACGATCGTCCTCGACAAGACCGGCACGGTCACCACCGGCCGGATGACCCTCCAGGACATCCACCCCGCACCCGGCACCGACGAGACCCAACTTCTGCGGCTGGCCGGCGCCTTGGAGCACTCCTCCGAGCACCCCATCGCCCAGGCCGTCGCCGCCGGAGCCACGGAACGCATCGGTGGCCCCCTCCCCGCCCCCGAGGACTTCGCCAACCTCGCGGGCCTCGGCGTACGCGGCACGGTCGACGGGCACCAGGTGCTGGTCGGCCGCCCGCAACTGCTGACCGACGCGGGCATCGACGTCCCCGACACCCTGTCCGGCGCCGTGGCGGACGCGGCGGCTCAGGGCCGTACCGCGATCGCGGTCGCGTGGGACGGGCAGGCGCGCGGCGTCCTCGCCGTCGCCGACGCGGTCAAGGAGTCGAGCGCGGCAGCCGTCGCCGAGCTGCGCGGGCTCGGCCTCCGTCCCGTTCTGCTGACCGGCGACAACCGGGCCGTGGCGGACGCCGTGGCCCATGCCGTGGGAATCGACGAGGTCCACGCCGAGGTCCTGCCCGAGGAGAAGGTCCACGTCATCGAGCGGCTCCGGGCCCAGGGGCGCTCCGTAGCCATGGTCGGTGACGGGGTCAACGACGCGGCCGCACTCGCCACCGCCGATCTCGGCCTGGCGATGGGTACCGGTACGGACGCCGCGATCGAGGCGAGCGATCTCACCCTCGTTCGTGGAGATCTCAGGGTGGCGGCCGATGCGATCCGGCTCTCCCGGCGCACCCTGGCCACCATCAAGGGCAATCTCTTCTGGGCATTCGGCTATAACGTGGCCGCCCTACCCCTTGCGGCGTTTGGCCTGCTCAACCCTATGATTGCGGGAGCGGCGATGGCGTTCTCATCGGTCTTCGTCGTGACGAACAGCCTGCGGTTGCGCGCCTTCACGTAACTTCCACAAAGAGATTTAGATCACACCGATTTCAGGGTAACCATCCGGTGGGTTCGCGAGTCTAAGAGTGCGATGCCAAGGATGTCTTGGGGGACGTCCGTCGAAGTGTCTTGGGGGATGCTTCGGGCAAGCGTTGGCCGGGGCACGTGCACCGGGGAGCTTTGAGCGGCCCTCCCGTGCGTACGTACCCCGGCAGACCGCACTGGAAGTACAAGTGAAGAGCGCAGCTCGCAGTAGGTGAGGAGCGCCCAGGAGCTTCGGCTCCCGTAGACGCCCGGCCGGATCCCGTGGGGGGAATCCGCTCCGGGACATGGGAAGCGCCTCGCTGTCGGCCCGTGGGGGGATCGATGGCGGGGCGCTTCTCGCTGTCGGCCCGGCGGTCCGGGCCCGCTTCACGCAACCCGGGCCCGCTTCACGCAACCCGGGCCCGCTTCACGCAAATCGCCCCGGACACCGCGCTCTGTGCGAAAGCGCGGTACGCGGGGCGAAGGCAACCGGCCGCAGCGGCCGGGGGTGTGCGGGGTGGTGCTACGAGGTTCAGCGACCCTCGACCGGGACGAAGTCGCGCAGGACCTCGCCGGTGTAGATCTGGCGCGGGCGGCCGATGCGGGAACCCGGCTCCTTGATCATCTCGTGCCACTGGGCGATCCAGCCGGGGAGCCGGCCGAGCGCGAAGAGCACGGTGAACATCTCGGTCGGGAAGCCCATGGCCCGGTAGATCAGACCCGTGTAGAAGTCCACGTTGGGGTAGAGGTTGCGCGAGACGAAGTACTCGTCGGAGAGCGCGTGCTCCTCCAGCTTCAGCGCGATGTCGAGCAGCTCGTCGGACTTGCCGAGCGCGGACAGCACGTCGTGGGCCGCGGCCTTGATGATCTTGGCGCGCGGGTCGAAGGACTTGTAGACGCGGTGGCCGAAGCCCATCAGCCGGACGCCGTCCTCCTTGTTCTTCACCTTGCGGATGAAGGAGTCGACATCGCCGCCGTTGGCCTGGATGCCTTCGAGCATCTCCAGCACCGACTGGTTGGCGCCACCATGCAGCGGGCCCCACAGCGCGGAGATGCCGGCGGAGATCGAGGCGAACATGTTCGCCTGCGAGGAGCCGACCAGACGCACGGTGGAGGTCGAACAGTTCTGCTCGTGGTCCGCGTGCAGGATGAGCAGCTTGTCGAGCGCGGAGACGACGACCGGGTCCAGGTCGTACTCCTGGGCGGGGACCGAGAAGGTCATGCGCAGGAAGTTCTCGACGTACCCGAGGTCGTTGCGCGGGTAGACGAAGGGGTGGCCGATCGACTTCTTGTACGCGTACGCCGCGATCGTCGGCAGCTTGGCCAGCAGCCGGATCGTCGAGAGGTGGCGCTGCTCCTCGTCGAACGGGTTGTGGCTGTCCTGGTAGAACGTGGACAGCGCGCTGACGACCGAGGACAGCATGGCCATCGGGTGGGCGTCGCGCGGGAAGCCGTCGAAGAACCGCTTGACGTCTTCGTGCAGCAGCGTGTGCTGGGTGATCTCGTTCTTGAAGGTCGACAGTTCGTCGACCTTGGGAAGCTCGCCATTGATGAGCGTGTACGCGACTTCGAGGAACGTCGAGCGCTCGGCGAGCTGCTCGATCGGGTAGCCGCGGTAGCGCAGGATGCCCTGCTCACCGTCGAGGTAGGTGATGGCGGATTTATACGCTGCGGTGTTGCCGTATCCGCTGTCCAGCGTCACCAGACCGGTATTGGCCCGGAGCTTCCCGATGTCGAAGCCCTTGTCGCCGACGGTGCTGTCGATCACCGGGTAGGTGTACTCGCCATCGCCGTACCGCAGTACTACAGCGTTGTTGGTGTGCTCGCTCACGTCATCCCTCACCGACGTAGTGCCTCTTCTTTGAGGTTCCCTGACTGTCTCCACCCTCCCCCATTTGGCTCAGGAGAGTGCACTCGGGGTCGTCCATTGGACCTACTCGCGGCACTGAGTGCCGCGAGCTTATTCATCCTGCCCCGTTGACCCCGGTTCCGGAAGGCCTCCGTGATGTTTCCCACCGATTTGATCGATCATTTTTTCCGGGGATCCTCCGCCCAGGTCCCCTGACAGCCGGTAATCCAGCGCCGTACAGCGTCTTCCCGCGGAAACCGTGCGGACCGCCTGGCCGATCGCCTGCCGCGAGCCGACCAGCACGACGAGCTTCTTGGCCCTGGTCACGGCGGTGTACAGCAGGTTCCGCTGGAGCATCATCCAGGCGCTCTTGGTGACGGGGATGACGACGGCCGGGTACTCGCTGCCCTGGGAGCGGTGGATCGTCATGGCGTACGCGTGGGCCAGCTCGTCCAGCTCGTCGAAGTCGTAGGCGATCTCCTCGTCCTCGTCGGTCAGCACCGTCAGCCGCTGTTCGTCCAGGTCAAGGGCGGTGACGACGCCGACCGTGCCGTTGAAGACGCCGTTCTCCCCCTTGTCGTAGTTGTTGCGGATCTGGGTGACCTTGTCGCCGACCCGGAAGACCCGGCCGCCGAACCGCTTCTCGGGCAGGTTCGGGCGGCCCGGGGTGATGGCCTGCTGGAGGAGTCCGTTGAGCGTGCCCGCACCGGCCGGGCCGCGGTGCATCGGGGCGAGGACCTGGACGTCACGCCTGGGATCGAGGCCGAATTTGGCCGGGATACGACGGGCGGCAACGTCCACCGCGAGGACACCCGCCTCCTCCGTCTCGTCCTCGACGAAGAGGAAGAAGTCGTCCAGGCCCTGGGTGAGGGGCGGAATCCCGGAGTTGATGCGGTGTGCGTTGGTGACGACTCCGGACTGCTGGGCCTGGCGGAAGATCGTGGTCAGCCGGACCGCCGGGACGGGGCCGCCGTCGGCGAGCAGATCGCGCAGCACCTCCCCCGCGCCGACCGACGGCAGCTGGTCGACGTCCCCGACGAGCAGGAGGTGGGCACCGGGTGCCACCGCCTTCAGCAGCTTGTTGGCGAGCAGCAGATCCAGCATCGAAGCCTCGTCGACGACGACGAGATCGGCGTCCAGCGGACGGTCCCGGTCGTATGCCGCGTCCCCGCCCGGCTTGAGCTCCAGCAGCCGGTGCACGGTGGACGCCTCGGCCCCGGTCAGCTCGGACAGCCGTTTCGCGGCCCGCCCGGTGGGCGCGGCCAGCACGACTTTGGCCTTCTTCGCGCGGGCCAGCTCCACGATGGACCGGACGGTGAACGACTTCCCGCAGCCGGGCCCACCGGTCAGGACGGCGACCTTACGACTGAGAGCGAGCCGGACCGCTGCCTCCTGCTCGGGGGCCAGCTTCGCCCCCGTGCGGCCCGCGAGCCACCTCAACGCCTTGTCCCAGTCCACGTCCGCGAAGGCCGGCATCCGCTCCTCCGGCGTACGCAGCAGCCGCTGCACCTGGGCGGCGAGGGCGACTTCGGCGCGGTGGAAGGGCACCAGATAGATGGCCGTGACCGGCTCGCCCCCCTCGGGCGACGGCACCTTCTCCCGTACGACGCCCTCCGGGTCCTCGGCCAGTTCGGCGAGGCAGTCGATGACCAGCCCCGTATCGACCTGGAGCAGCTTCACCCCGTCGGCGATCAGCCGCTCCTCCGGGAGGAAGCAGTGGCCCTGGTCGGTGGATTGCGACAGCGCGTACTGCAGTCCGGCCTTCACCCGCTCCGGACTGTCGTGCGGGATACCGACGGCCTGGGCGATCTTGTCGGCGGTGAGGAAGCCGATGCCCCAGACGTCGGCGGCCAGCCGGTAGGGCTGGTTCTTCACGACGGAGATCGACGCGTCCTCGTACTTCTTGTAAATACGGACGGCGATGGAGGTGGAGACGCCGACCCCCTGGAGGAAGACCATCACTTCCTTGATCGCCTTCTGCTCCTCCCAGGCGGCGGCGATCATCTTCGTCCGCTTCGGCCCGAGCCCGGGCACCTCGACCAGCCGCTTCGGCTCCTGCTCGATGACATCGAGGGTGTCGACGCCGAAATGCGTGGTGATCCGGTCCGCCATGACCGGGCCGATGCCCTTGATCAGGCCGGAGCCGAGGTAGCGGCGGATGCCCTGGATGGTGGCGGGCAGCACGGTGGTGTAGTTCTCCACCGTGAACTGCTTGCCGTACTGGGAGTGCGAACTCCAGCGCCCCTCCATCCGCAGCGACTCGCCGACCTGCGCACCGAGCAGCGACCCGACGACGGTCAGCAGATCACCCGCGCCCCGACCGGTGTCGACGCGGGCGACCGTGTACCCGTTCTCCTCGTTGGCGTACGTGATGCGCTCAAGCACACCTTCGAGGACGGCCATGTTGGACATGTTCCGACGGTATCGGTTCCCACCGACAACGCATTCCCGGCCTCGGAGACCGCCCGTTTCCTGCGGTGAGGGCGCCTGAGCAGCGCTGTCCGGACCGCCGGGAACACAGCCGGGCCAGGGCCTGTCGCGCCCATGGTCCAGGATCGAATGATCAGCAACTCCGGTGTGAGGAGGATGCCTTGGAATACGCCGACGGTCCGAGCGTGCACAGTGTTGTCCATATCGAGAGCAGCCGTGCCACGGGCCTGGGAGCTGGTGACGGACATCCGCCTCGGGCCGGGCCGCAGCGGGGTCACCGCAGCCATCGAGAGCCGGCCGGACCGGGAGCAGGAGATGATCGCCTTCCGGCTGAAGGAACTGCGTGCCGGGATGGAGACCACCCTCCAGGGCATCAAGACGCTCGCCGAGGAGGGCGGTCGGAGAGGCTAAGGGCTGTCCGGCGGCGCTTTGCCCCAGCCGGCCATGGCCTCATCTGTCGGTGATCGTGGAGAGCCATGCCGTGTCCTCCGGGCCCGGCGCTCCGAGGCCGGGCGCGGGCAGCCGACGGACCTCGCCCGTTCGCAGGGCGACCGTGGCCCGTGGCCGCATCGGCCCGTCGCCCCTGCGCGAGAGCAGGACGAGTTCCCAGACTGTCGCCGCCATGGTGTCGAGCCGGGTGACACAGTCGGCGGTGGCTCGCCGCGGATCCCGGGTCCGGCCCAGGGACAGATGTGGGGTGAAGTTCTTGGCGGGCCCACTGCAGCGCGGGAACCGCTGCTGCAGCAGGCGGTGCAGGTGGGCCCACGGCGCCTGGCCGGCTGCCGTCGGGTCGAGCCACACGGTGAAGTACGCCCTGTGCCGGAAGGTGCGCACCCCGTCCAGCCGTGCGGTGAAGACCGGCGTCTCGGCCGTCGCCGCGGCGAGCAGCGGGGCGGCCCGCTCGAAGTCGGACTCCGGCACGAAGCCGAAGAGCACATTGACGTGCGGCGGCCACCGGTGGATCTGCGGATCGTAATCCCGGCGGATGTCCTGGATCGGCGGCCACAGCTCCGCAGGCGGGATCCAGGCCACCGCTGTGCGGGCCGTCGGGGGCACGTCGAGGACGCCGACGGGATCGCCCCTGCCGGAGCTCGTATCGAAGCTCAGGTCCGCTTGCGGGTCCCGCACCCGGCCGGCGCCCGACGCATCGATGCGGTCCACGCCCGTGGCCCGGTCCCAGACCACCTCACCGTCCACCTCGATGAACACCACCCGGTGCCACGGGATGTCGCCCCCGGGCACGAATGAAGGCAGCGGGATGCGTTTGCAGGCATCCCCGCGCTGGCTGATCCCCAGCACGAACCGGGCCGGGTCGAACCGCGGGTCCCAGCGGACCCGGTGATAGATCTCGTCGCTGGTTCGCATCACGCCTCCTCGCCCACTCACGCCGCGACCGGCCGGACCGCCGCTTCAGCGCGGCTTCACATACTCCAGCTTCACCACGTGCGGCACGTCGGGCAGCTTCTCCCAGCCCCGGTCAGGAGTGCCTGCGCCGACGTGTCGCCCATGAGGTACCGGCGGAAGAAGGCGACGGTGTGGCCCGTGGCGATCCGGCGCTGGGTGGCTTCGTCGAGCCCCTGGTACTTCAGGTGAGCCCGGAACTGCAGGGAAGCGTCAACGCCGAGTCCGTGTGAAGCGTGATACGCACCGGTGTGAAGGTGGTGGCGTCCACCGGCGACTCGCCAGTGCCGGGACTGCGGGCGTAGCGCGGATGGGCGCCTCCGCTGATCTGCCAGCGTATGCGGTGGCCGACGGGGAAACGGTGGGCGGCGGAGCTCATCGGCACAGTGACCTGCGAGGGTGCCTGCTCGGTCGTCCGAAGTCGGCCGAGCCCGTCGCAGACGTTTACAGAGCGGCCTTGTGTGTCCACGTCGCACAGGCGGGTGAAGACGTCGGCGTACCCGGTGTCCGTGGAGATGCTCAGCCGTGCGGAGACCGGGCCGAGGATGTCCACGGGCTCGGTCAATGGGGGACTGGTGAATGTCAGGACGTCGGCCCGGGCTTCCAGGGCGCGGTTGTCGCGTGGGCCGGCGGTGCGCGAGAGCAGTGGGCCGCCGAGGGACGGGGTGGGGTCGGCCGGGTCGTAGCGGAACGTCGTCAATGGTGCGGAGTCCGTGGGGGCCTGCTGGGTGAGGTGCCCGCCGGGGATGGGGTGCCACGAGGTGGCAGCTGCGGCCGGTGGCCAGTCGGCGAGGTCCCGCCAGGCGTTTTCGCCGCCGATGTGCACGCGTACCGCGGTGGGACGCAGGCTCGAGGGGTCGGCGCACAGGTGGGCGCGCAGCCACGCGAGGCTCTCGGCGAACACCTCGGGCCATCCCTGCTGCAGGGCGGAGGTGTGGGTCCAGGGACCGACGAGCAGGGCAGTCTCGCATCCGGCCTGCCGCAGCCGGTGATACTGCTCGAAGGTCTGGTCGGCCAGCGCGTCGTGCCAGCCGGTGATCAGAGTTGTGGGCACGCTGAGCCGTTCCGTCGACTGGGCCAACGACGCGCCGCTCCAGTACGCGTCCGTGGCGTCCGGGTGTGTCATCACGTCGTCCAGCCAGGGCACTTCGCCCCCGAGGGCGGGCACGTACGCCCCGCGCAGGGGCTGCGCGGTGGTGACGGCGCGCAGGCGGCGCTGCAGGCGCAGCGTCGCCCTCAGGAACGGTGCCATGCCCTGGTGCTGGTAGGTCATGCCCATACCGACGGCGAGGGCGTTCTCCAGGCGCAGCGCACCGTCTGCGTGGAACAGGGCGTAGGGATCGTGCAGGCCCACCTGCACCACCATCGCCTTGAGTTCTGGCGGCGGGTCCAGGGCGAGAGCCCATTGGACGTAGCCCAGGTAACTGGGGCCGACAGTCCCCAGTGTTCCGTCGAACCAGGGTTGCTCGCGCAGCCAGGACACCGTGGCTCGGCCATCGGCGGCCTCGTTGCGCCACAGGTCGAACGTACCGCCCGAACCACCGGTGCCGCGGCAGCTCTGCAGGACCACGTGAAAGCCCTGTTCGGCGAAGAGCAGGCCGTACATGGGACCCCACGGCAGGCCTCGGCCATAAGGCGAGCGGACCAAGAGGGTTGGGAAGTCGCCCTCCGCACGCGGGAAGTAGTGGTCAGTGATCAACGGGCTGCCGTCGGCGGCCGGCACGACCAGCCCCGGTTCCCACCCGACATGGTGCCTTTTCGCCGGGAGACCTCGCCAGGTCGCCCTCATCATCCGCGAGGACAGTGGCGGCTTTCCGGCAGGTGGTACCCAGGCCGGCCTGGCCACGGCATCGGGCATGCGTGATGGCATTGTTCCCCTCCTTTATTACGTACGCTGTACGAGAATAGAGGATGCTTGGATGACCTTCGCAAGAGCCGCCGCAACAAACAGGTGAAGGAGCGCGAGACCGTGCCCCGTGACGGAGGACCCGGCGCCGCAGGCGTCGACCCCGAACAGCTCTGGCTGCGTCCCACCGAGCACCGCCGGGGCCGCAGGCCCTCCTTCAGCCGTGAGGTGATCACGGCGGCAGCCGTCACCGTTGCGGACGCGGAAGGACTCGAAGCGGTCACCATGCGGCGGGTCGCCGCCGAGGTCGGAGCCGGCGTCATGTCGCTCTACAGCTACGCCCCTGACAAGGAGACACTGCTGGAGCTGATGGTCGACCACGTCAGCGGCGAACTGACGGTCACCGATCCCCCCACCGGCGACTGGCGTGCCGACCTGAAGACCATCGCCCACCTGCAGCGCGCCCACATGCTGCGCCACCCCTGGCTGCCCGCCGCCCTGTCCACGCGTCGCGTTCCGGGCCCCAGCACACTGGCTTTCCTGGAACACGCGCTCGCCGCCCTGCGGCCCACCGGGCTGGACGGTGCGGCGAAGCTGGAAGTCTTTGCCCAGCTCACCGCATTCGTGGCCGGGCACGTCGCCCACGAGGTCGCGCAGGCCGCGGCCTCACGGTCGCCGGACCGGGCCGCGGCCGAGGCCCGCTACCTCGCCGCTGTCGCCGCGGACGGCCACCACCCGGAACTTGCCGAAGCCCTTTCCGCCCCCGGACGCCTCCTCACCCCCGAAGCCACCTTCACCCGGTTCCTCAACCGTCTGATCGACGGCCTCGACACCGAGTGATCTCCTCTCCCGTCTCAAAGGATCTGGCCCCGCGCCAGGCCTCTGACCTGCGACGACCAGATCGATTGAGACACGCGGTCGAGCCGAATCCCAGTTGATCCGGTCCGCGCAAATGGTTCGCCGACGCACCGAACAGGCGTACACCGCGTCCGGCCTGAGCGCCTCAAGAGACCTGGTCCGCCACAAGCGAATCGGGCCAGGTCTCTTGGGACGGGGACCAGCTCGACGGAGACAGGACATCTCCCCACCGCAGCGCAGCGGCCCAGTCACGGTCACGACGATGACCGGTCATTAGTCGGGGAGCCGGGTCACGTTGCCATGACCCGGCTACCCGACTAAGACCGACCGGCAAATGGGGGGTGGGAGAAGGAGCGGGGCTGGGCGCGTGCAGCTGCAAGGCGGAGGATTGAGCCAACGCGGAGCGTTGGTGATTGACGACATCGGAAGAGAGTCGAGTAGGGAAATAGTGTCAC
>NZ_JBEOVN010000193.1:0-13331 GCF_040295565.1 Streptomyces sp. NPDC002785
CCGAGTCACTCGCCTGACGCAGAACCCCGGCCCGCCGGAATCGGGCCGGGGTTCCGGTTTGGGGAAATCTGGCCTGGTGCAGGCATCCGGGCGACAACCAACCCACTCACCTGCCACGCCATATTAAAGCCGGACGGCGAAGCACTGCCAGCCCAGCCGGGTCAGCCCACCGTACGCGGCCTTCGGCCTTCGGCATGACCCGGCGACCCAGGCGGCACAACGTGGCACCGGCGCGGCAGGCGCCGCCCGCGTCCCGGTCACCCGGGTAGCCCGCCCAGCCGTATGGAGGGGTCCCCGATTGCTCCTTCCCGAGCCTGCTCGTGCTGGCCCTCGATTCGGTTCGGGGCGAAAGTCCTGTCGGCGGTCGCGTCCAGGTCCGGCACCCTGCGTCTTCTGTTCGACACGGGCATTCACCTGACTTGCTCACCCGATCGATCCTTGGAAGCGTGGCAGGCCGTGGGCCCAGCGGGATGGCGCTTGGTGTCGTTGTCCGGAGGCGACCTCGTTGTCCGCCCGACTGCGATGCCGATGCCGTGGCGAGGTTTCGCGTGTCCTTGCCTGCCGCGTGCACCGTGGTGGTCTCGAGGTGCGACTCCTCGGAGGGTGGTCGGTCCTGCCGGATTCTGATGGTTCTCCCCGGTCACGTCCGGAGCCGGATGTCGCCTCATTCCTGCGCGGCGGCGTCACCGGCATCCTCAACCAGCGCATCGGTGTCGCCCATTTCGTGAGGGCTCTCGATCCGGTGAGCCGGGATGGCGTCGTCACTTCACGTCCGCACCGCCGTCTGCGTCATCCTTCAGCCCCCGATCAGGGATGGGGGCGGGTTCAGTCGCGGGGCCAGGGGCGGCCGTCGAGGCGTTCGATGTCGCGGTTGAAGCGTCCGAGGCAGTCCGCGAGCTGGGCCGCTTCCTCGGGTGTCCAGTGGGCCAGCACGTGCGCCAGGCCGTTCACGTTCTCGGTCCGGTCGCTGTCCAGGCGGCGCTTGCCTTCGGCGGTGATGACGAACTTGCGGGCGATGCCTCCCTCGGGGTCGGGGATGCGCTCGACGACACCCGCTCGCAGCATGGCGGCGGTCTGCCGGTTGAGGGTGGAGGTGTCCAGACCGAAAGCGTCACTGAGCCGGCTGATGGACAGCGGGCCCTCGGCCTCGATGCGGCTGAGGAGGATGTAGGCGCTGCGGTCGAGTCGCCGGTTGCCCCGGTAGGTGAGCAGATTCATGTACCGGCCGAGAAGCATGGTCTCGAACTCGATCTGGTCAAGGGGCATGTCCACGCAAGGTTTCCTTCGGCTGCGGGCTTGCCTTCCCTGCGGAAGGTCACCTTCCAGCTAGATATACCACAGTTTATATGCATGATGCACGTGAAATGCATGAGGCACATCTAATGTATGGTGCATATCGATTGCGTGGTGCATCTCGCCATGGCCCCGAAAAGCAACAGGGAGTATCCGTGGACAGTCCCCAGCCCGCAGCCCGCTCAGGCGGTGTTGTCGGCATCCTCGCCTTCGCGGGCATCGTGGCCGCGATCACGCAGACCTTGGTAGTGCCGTTGATCGCGGAACTGCCGAAGTTGCTCGACACCTCCGCGTCGAACGCCTCGTGGGTGATCACCGCCACGCTGCTGGCAGCCGCCGTGGCGACGCCCGTCGCCGGGCGCCTCGGCGACATGTACGGCAAGCGGCGCATGTTGCTGGCCTCCCTGATTCCACTTATCGCGGGCTCGGTGGTCTGCGCCGTGTCCTCCTCCGTCATCCCGATGATCGCCGGTCGCGGCCTGCAGGGCCTGGGCATGGGGGTGGTACCCCTGGGCATCAGCCTCCTGCGCGACGTTGTACCGGCGGAGAAACTCGGCTCGTCCATCGCGATCATGAGTGCATCCATGGGAGTGGGCGGCGCGCTCGGCCTGCCCTTCGCCGCCGCGATCGCCGAGAACGCCAGCTGGCGCGTGCTGTTCTGGGTGGTCGCCGCCCTCGCCCTGGCCGTCGGCACCCTGATCTGGATCTTTGTGCCCGGGGGCCGCGAGAACAACACCTCGGGCGGCTTCGACCTGCTCGGTGCCATCGGCCTGGGCAGTGCGCTGGTCTGCCTGCTGCTCGCCGTCTCCAAGGGTGCTGACTGGGGCTGGGGAAGCGGCACCACGCTCGGTCTGTTCGCCACCGCCGTCATCCTGCTGCTGGCCTGGGGCTGGTGGGAGCTGCGCCTCAGCGATCCGCTGGTCGACCTGCGGGTGACCGCCCGCCCCCAGGTCCTGATGACCAACGCGGCCTCGATCCTGGTCGGGTTCGCGATGTATGCCCAGTCCCTGGTCGTGCCCCAGCTGCTCCAGCTGCCCGAGGCCACCGGATACGGCCTGGGCCAGTCGATGCTCGCCATGGGCCTGTGGATGGCGCCGGCGGGCCTGATGATGATGGTCATGTCGCCGATCGGCGCCAAGCTCTCTGCCGCCAAGGGCCCCAAGGTCACCCTGGCCGTGGGCAGCCTGATCATCGCCGTCGGCTACGGCATCTCCTTGCCGCTCATCAGCTCTGGCTCCACCTGGAGCCTGCTGGTGGTGACCATTGTCTGCAACACAGGTGTCGGCTTCGCGTACGGGGCGATGCCTGCCCTGATCATGGGCGCGGTGCCCCAGTCGGAGACTGCGTCGGCCAACAGCTTCAACACGCTGATGCGTTCGATCGGAAGCTCGGTTTCGGCCGCCGTGATAGGTGTGGTCATGGCCCAGTTGACCACCGACTTCGGCGGTTATGCCCTGCCCTCCGAGGACGGCTTCCGCATCGCCATGCTGATCGGCTGCGGCGTGGGGCTCGCGGCTGCGGTCGTTGCATCCCTCATCCCTGTGAGGGCGGGCGCACAGCCGGAGCCCGCTGTTTCACTCCCTGCCGCCTCCGGGGTACCCGGGGCAGAGGTCAAGGCTTGACCAGCCCGCTACTCCCAAGCGGGTTGTCCCGTCCCGTCACAGGGCAGGACAACCCGCTTTCTGTCTGTCCTGCCGACGGACGGGTCAGCAGCTCGACCGCGGTCCAGGACGACCGCGTGTGCCCTCGTCATTCGCCTCGCCAGATGTTGTCGAAGGCCGCCTCGTCGAGGGCTCGCCGTTGCCGTTGGAACTCCAGATCCCTCACCGCGTCATCAACAGCGGCGAGCACCGTCGCCACCGCGTCGTCGGCCACGCCGGGGGAGTCGCCGATTGGCTTGTCGCGGATTCCGACGGCCGCGGCAAGGGCGGCGAGGACGGGCTCATCCGACGTCCAGCGGTCGGCCGCCTCGCGGCGAGCGGGTGAATCGACCAACACCATCTGACTGGCCCGGGAAGGCATCCAGCGGGGGCGGTGTCGCTGAGTGAGCTGTCCTTCCGCCTCAAGGGCGTTCAGATAGGCCGTGGACAGGCCGCGGCCTCTGCGCCACAGCCAGTCTTCGAGCGACTCGTACGGCGGTTCTCGGACGAGCGACGACGCGGCCTCATCCAACAGGCGATCAGCCATTTCCGGCGGGTGGCTCGGCACGATCTGATCGCCGTCCAGCCTGATGGCTTGGGCTCCCAGGAGGTCGATCACCTCGGCTCCCGCGAGCGCAAGCGACAGATCACCTCGCTCCAGAGGGCGACTGGCCGCCATGTCCATGGCGGCGATCAACAGGTCCCGCGGTGTGGTCATGAATGGCTCCACGTCAAGGGCATCAGGAGCGATGCGTCGCTGAGCAGCTGGTCCGGCGCCCGGCGTGAAGCCGAGCGGCAAGGTCAGCTGCCGATATCGGTGGCCGCCGCGATCGCTGCACGGATTTGCTGCGTGTAGCCGGTGGGCGTGAAGTCCGGCCGGCCCGACGCCGTCCACCAGCTTACGGAGCACTGACGGCAGCTGCATCCCGCGCTGATTGCCCCGGCCCGTTGGGGAGTGCGTATCCCGGCAGAGGTCGGTGGGCATGAGTACCGACACTCACGTTCCTGTCGGCAGTCGCCCAGTACAGGTGCGTGGGCACGGCGATGCTGAGTTCCAGCAGCCGTACCTGGAAGCGGACGATCTCAGCGGCCCGTTCCTCCGTGTGCCCAGCCAGATGTTGCGCCGCCCGCCCCAGCAGCGGAGCCCGTACCTCCGCCAACGTCATCACGCTGACGGTCAAGGACCTGGATCCGGGAGACATGGTGCTGTTGACGACCTACCGCTCCGACGGCGTGGACGTGGCCACCGCCCCGCCCTTCGCCGAGGCCGTCACGGGGGCCCGGAATCCCGAGGAACTGCTCGACGAGGTAGGGGAGTCGCTGGCAGGGGAGTATCGGATCGCGGCCGCGGTCCTCGCCCCGGCCAAGGGCCCCGGTGTCGCGCTGCTGCGCTTCGGCTGACGAACGGCCACCGCCCGGAGTCGTCGGCGCCCGTGCTGCTCCGGCTGAGGAACTGGGCATCAACGAGGAGGCCGACTCGGTGAGGCATTTCCTGTGGGGTGGGCAGCATTTGCAGGCCAACCGGTATCACTCGCCTGGGCCCTGCTCTGCTGAGGCCGGTGTGTGGGTGGTGAGTTGGACGCTTCGTAGGCCCGCGGGCAGGGCGGCACCAGAGGGTGCTCGTGGGGACCTGCCCTGGAGGCCGGCAGCGATCTTCCGGATCGCGGGGAGTCGCGCGAACAGTGCCTCTCCGGGGCAGTTGGTTGCATAGCCGTCGCGATGACCGGAGATGGCGTCGAGATCTGCCGAAGTTCCCTTCGTGTAGCGGCTCTTGTCGTTCGTGGACGTGAGTCGCACCTTGCTGGTCGGGTCGATGCCGCTCAAGCCGAGCTTCCAGGCGGCGAGGGCTGCGATCGCGTGTTCCATGGCTGCCGGTACGAGCGCGCCTCGTCCGAAGGTGCCGATCGCCGCAATCCCCGTGGTGCCCTGGTTGAACCCGAGGGTGTGGGAGCCGACAACGGGGCGGTCGGCACCGCCGGCGCGGCCCTCGTAAACGTTACCGCATTTGTCGACGAGGAAGTTGTAGCCAAGGTCCCCCCATCTCTGGTCACGGGTCTGGCCGATATACAGGTTGCGCAGGGTACGCGGGACGTCGGCGCAGTCGTAGCCGTTGGGGGTGTCGGTGTGATGGATGAAGACCGCCGTCACTCCTTGCGCGTAGTGGGCATGTGGGTCGCGCTTGGTCTCGTCGGCCCGCCACTGCGTACGCAATACGATGGCGGGCCGACGCGCCGCATGGGGGAATGCCACTGACGTCGCTCCGAGGGCCGGGAACGGCAGCGCCGAATCGACAACCGACTCAGGAACTGCTCCGGCCTGCCATACGGAAAGGGGGCCTTCCGGTGTCGCATGGCAGACGGCACCGGCTGCCGTCACTCCGGGCGGCGCCGCCATGAGAGAAACTGCCGCAGGAGCCGTGACCCACAGCGCCATTCGGTACAGACGCACGGAAAACCTTCTTTGTCTTTCGCCGAGGGGACGGCGGGAGCGCGTATGTCCATAGCTTTGCGGTGAAAGGTTCTCTGCGCGCCCGGGGTTACTGCAGACAGGCGAGCGTGTCGGCACTCCAGTCGACTGCCGCGAGGGGTGCGCGGGTGAGTCCCTCCCGTACCAGGGTGGGGTGTGCGATGACGAGTCGTGGTACGCACAGCTGCCCTTGCCACGTGGGCCGACCGGGTACCTTCCTGGCACCTGGCCGAACTCGCCTGCCATCTGTTCGACGAGGCCGGCGGTGTCCTGCTCCGCATGCAAATCGCCGAGCGCACCCACTCGGCATTCCCGACCACAACATGTTGCGCCGAAGGGTGTCTGCTCCGTTGCCTGGAGGGGTGCACCCCCGGGTTGCACCTCAGGTACCGTCGCAGGCGCAAGACCGTCTTTTCGTGATCCTGAGTGTTTTGCCTGGTCAGCCCCCATGGGTAGCGCCCTTTCGTATGACGGCACTCATGCTGCGGCAGGACAGAACGCCAGGGCAGTTGCACGACAACCCTCACCCCGGGACTTCTGTGCGCTCCCACCATTCGTAGACAGGCAATTGGCCCTCGGCTGTGTCCTGGTGACGTGTCGTCACCTTGAAGTGCTCGTATCCACCACGGAACGGGATCTTGAGGTCGAGCCCGGGCGTAGTGATGGAAACGATCCGCTCAGGGAGATCATCGGGGCCGCCCTCAAGGACTGCTTTCATTGCGTTGGTCATGGCGGAAGTTTCCCCTGAGGTTGGTCCGGCTTCTCCATGACGCGCCGAAGGGCTCGCCGCGGTGTGTCCTGCCGGGATCCCAGCAGTACGCCCGTGATTTCAGGCAATCACTCGATGCAGGACACTTGGCCAGGGAGGCACGGGGACCGACGAACCGAACCCCGCGGAGCTCGCGAAGCTGCGCTACGCACTGTGGGCGGGAGCTGCCCGGGATCGGATGCCCCACGCCTTGGCTGGACAGTGCACAGAAACGCAACAATCGCCCCGGCCTCGGGCGGTACGTACCGGGGATACAGGACGCCGCTCAGCCGGCCCGATGGCGACTTCCCTGAGCACGGGTTCGAAGGGCTCGACGCTTCGACGGCTTTCAGCCAGGCGGACTGATGTCGAGGGTCCCGCTTCCTCCCGACAGGCAGCCGGCTCGGCCGCCGGGGTGATGTCATGTGAAGTCGCGTTACCGATCCTGCCGCCGGGCATACTGCCGACCGTGGCGTGGAACCGATCCATGCATGACCGAAAGTGCGAGCCCCCGTATCTCGATGCCTCGGATCACCGTCCTGAAAGTACAGCCGGGTGATCCACCCTTCCGCCTTGTGGAGATCGACGGGGAGGTCGTCAGTGCGGCAACATCGATGACGGACGTGCTCTCCATCGCCGCGGCCGCAGGCATCAAGGTCCACGACCTCGACGACCCGGACGTGATCCGGTGGGTGGGCGGCGGCAAGTTCACCTGGAGGCTGCACTAGACAGTTGCAATCCCGGGCGTGTAACCGTCCGCCGACGCGGATCGCCGCACGGGTGTGTGCAGTGGACGTCCGCTGCTCGGCACATGGGCTCATCGACGCGTTGGGCCGTGCGTTCGGCGTCCGCCGATCGGCCCTCAATTCGGGCACGTTCACTTTTCACACATCGGCCCATCAGGGAGCTGCCGGTGCCGCGTGGTCCAGGGGCAGGAGCAACGGAGGTGCCGTGCAACCATGTGGTCCGCAGGCGCATCTCTAGTGTTGAAGATCGAATGGTTCGGGAAGCGGGAAAACGATGAACAGGCCGTTGCGGCATATAGCCGTCTTCTGTGGGCTGCTGGTGCTGGCCTTGCTGCTCCGGGCAAACTGGCTCCAGTACTTCCAGAGCGATGCTCTCGCCACCGACGAGCACAATCGCCGGGTGAAGATCGCTCAGTTCGCCACCCCGCGCGGCGACATCATCGTGGGCGGTGACCCGATTACCGGTTCGAAGGCTGTCTCCGGCACGGACTTCAAATACCAGCGGACCTTCAAGCAGGGCGCGATGTACGCTCCGGTAACCGGGTACGCCTCACAGGCGCAGGGCATGTCCCTGCTGGAGAAGACGTACGACAGCGTGCTCAGCGGTCAGGACGACCGGTTCGCATTCCGGCACGCCAAAGACATTCTCACCGGCCAGAAGCGCCGCGGCGGCGACGTGATCACTACGATCGACCCGAAGGCGCAGAAGGCGGGCTACAAAGGGCTGACCGACCTCGGTGCCCGCGGCGCGGTCGTCGCCCTCGACCCGCGCACCGGCAAGGTCCTTGCGCTGGTCTCCACCCCTTCCTACGACCCGTCCGTCTTCGCCGGGAATTCGTTCAAGGAAGGCGACAAGTTCCAGGATCTCGTCGACGACAAGAGCAAGCCGCTGGCCAACCGCCCGCTGCGCGAGACCTTCCCGCCCGGCTCCACCTTCAAGATCCTCACGGCGGCCGCCGCTCTCGAGAACGGTGTGGTCACCGACGTCGACGCGGCGTCCGACGCCGTTTCCCCGTACCCGCTGCCGCTCTCCTCGAACAAGATCAGCAGTGAGGCCGGCGACGCGGCCTGCAACAAGGCGTCCATGAAGACCGCCATGCAGCACTCCTGCAACAACGTCTTCCTCGATGCGGCCTCCAAGGTCGGCGTGGACAAGATGCGCGAGACGGCGGAGAAGTTCGGCTTCAACGCCGATGTCTACTCTGACGAGTTCGGCGACATGCTCGCCACCAAGAGCCTCTACCCGAGCCGACTGGACAAGCCCGGGACCGCGCTGACGGGCATGGGCCAGGGCAGCCTCACCAGCACCCCGATGCAGATGGCCATGGTGACCGCGGCCCTCGCCAACGACGGCAAGCTGATGCAGCCGTACATCGTCGAAGAGCTGCGCGGTCCCGACCTGTCGACCTTGGAGAAGCACGAGCCGAAACTCAAGAGCCAGGCCGTCTCCGAGGGGACAGCGAAGAAGGTCCAGGAAATGATGGAGTTCACCGCCAAGGAGGGCAGCGCCCAACGGGCCCTGATCGACGGTGTCACGGTCGGTGGCAAGACCGGCACGGCGCAGCGCGGTGTGAACGTGAATGACGAGGTGCCGTACGGCTGGTTCGTCTCGTACGGCAAGAAGGCCAACGGCGCGTCGGTGGCGGTCGCGGTGTTCATCGACCCGACGGCCATGGACATCTCCCGCTCGGACATCTCGGGCGGACGGCTGGGCGCGCCGATTGCGAAGCGCGTGATGCAAGCCGTGCTGGGAAGCTGAGGGATCAGCTCATTTGATGAACCTGCGGCCCGATCCCCCAGCCGAAGCACTACGAGCCCAGGGCGCGGACGGCGCCGAGCAGGTCGGGCAGGTGTCGCCGTGCGCCGGTGCACAGGCCGGTGCGTCGGCTGGGGTGGGCCGACGGAGCCCGGGTCGGCCGACTCTGCGGCACCCGTACCGACCGGTCGTGTTGGGCCGCCCTTGACCCCTCGGACGGGTGACAGCCGGCCGCAGCGGCCGCTGGAGCCTTCGGACCTGCGGAGAAGGATGCGCGGTCACACGGGCCTGATTCCGTCCGATTTTCGGTCGCGGACAGCGCCTCAGTGAACATTCACCGGCGATTTGGTGCGCGGTGTCCGATAACCGACCATGGGGTGGATCCCCCCCGGCGGTTCCCGCAGTAGGCGTGCGCCCGCATGCTGGGCCGCCGCCGCACGGGCCGGGGGCCGTGGCGCTGCCCCGCAGGGCAGGCGACGGTACCCAGCACGATGAAAGGCGCACCATCCCCATGCACGACACCGGAACCGTCTCGCCATCGGCTCCGGCCCCGGGCAGCCCCGCTCTCGCTCTGCCGCAGGGCCCCGACTCCGCCCGGACGGGGCACCTTCCGTCCGCGGAGCGGGAAGGGGGCGGTCGGCACGCCCGACGCTTCGGGCTTCCGGTCGCCACCGCACTGGTCATGGGCAACATCATCGGCGGCGGCATCTTCCTGCTCCCGGCGTCCGTCGCCCCGTACGGCACCATCAGCCTCGTTGCCTTCGGCGTGCTCACCGCCGGCGCCATCGCGCTCGCGCTCGTCTTCGGGCGGCTCGCGCAGCGCGACCCGCGCACCGGCGGGCCGTACGTCTACGTGCGCGAGGCCTTCGGCGATTTCGCGGGCTTCCTGGCCGCCTGGTCATACTGGATCACCTCCTGGGTGAGCAACGCGGCGCTCGCCGTCACCGCCGTGGGCTACCTGGACGTGCTGCTGCCCCTGCACGGCTCGCCGTGGCTGATGATGACCGCCGCACTCGTCGTGCAGTGGCTGCCGGCTCTCGCCAATCTCGCCGGGACCCGTTACGTCGGCGCGGTGCAGCTCGTCTCCACGGTGCTGAAGTTCGTGCCTTTGCTGCTGGTCGCGATCGGCGGGCTGTTCTTCTTCGACCCGGACAACCTCGGTCCCTTCCAGGCCACCGAAGGCGGCGCCCTCGGCGCGGTCTCCGCGTCCGCCGCGATCCTGCTCTTCAGCTACCTCGGCGTCGAGTCGGCGGCGGTCAGCGCGGGCGAGGTGCGCAACCCGCGGCGCAACGTCGGGCGGGCGACCGTCCTCGGCACACTGGGCGCGGCGCTGGTGTACCTGCTGGGTACCCTCGCCGTCTTCGGTACCGTCCCGCACGACAAGCTGCTCACCTCCAGTGCCCCCTTCACCGACGCCGTCAACGCCATGTTCGGCGGCACGTGGGGCGGCGCGGCGGTCGCCTGCGCTGCACTGGTCTCGATCGTGGGCGCGCTCAACGGCTGGACGCTCCTCAGTGCCCAGACCGCGTACGCCGCCGCCCGCGACGGCCTGTTCCCGGCACGCTTCGCGGTGAAGCGGCGGGGCGTGTCGACCTTCGGCGTGACCGTCACAGTCGTCCTCGCCTCGCTGCTGACTGTCTACAACTACATGGCCGGGACGGCTCGGGTGTTCGAGATCCTGGTGCTGGTCACGACCTTCACCGCGACCGTCCCGTACCTCCTGGCGACAGCGGCCCAGCTGTACTTCCTGGTCTCGGGGCAGCGCGACCGGGTCCGCCCGGCTCGCCTCGCCCGTGACGCCGTGCTCGCGGTGGCTGCCTTCGGCTTCTCCATGTGGCTCCTGGCGGGCTCCGGCTACGCCGCCGTCTACCAGGGCGTGCTGTTCCTCTTCGCGGGTGTCCTGGTCTACGCATGGATGTCGGCCCGCAAGGCGCGCGCCTGACGCCTCGGCGGGGGACCGGTCAGTCGACCCCGGCGGCATCAAACGTCACGCCGTCCGTGGAACCACAGCGGTCGGACGTCGGTTCCGGGACGGCCGTGCAGGCGCCGCGTCGGTGGACCGCGGCCTGGCACCCCGGATGGGTGATCCGGAATTGGACGGACTGTGGGTCACCGCACGCGTGGTGGCGCACCCCCCGCATCCCACTCGCGGTTACCGGATCGAGGCCGACGGTATGGCGGCCGTGGGGCGCGGGGTTCTGAGAGTTCCCGTAGTGGGGGTGTTTGACGCGGACCGGATGTGCGCGAAGACGGCCGGCCGAGGGGGAAGTCGCCGACGTTCAGGGTTCCGCCAACTGCCCATGGGGATCGCCGGTCGGGCGAACGGAGTCATGCCGTCGAGGGCGACGAGGCGACGCGTGGTCACCTCTTATGGCGGCGGGGCCCCGTAGATCGCTCGCGGGGTGGGCCCGACGCACCGGCGCGGCGCCACCCTGCACGTCAGGGCCAAGTCGGCCGATCAGGTGCCGAAACCGGGATTCTGCGTAGCCCCTTCGAGTAATGCGTTACCCATAAAGGGCGAACCGGAACAATAGGGGGCGCGGGGTGGCAGGAAGATCGACGGGAGAGTGGTGCATGCCCCTGCGGAGACGTAAGGCGCAGATGAAGGCCCGGGCCGGGCAGGCGACGGTCAGTGGATACGGCGCGGTGGACGGACGTCTGCCCGTCAGCGAGCTGGCCAGGCCGTTGCTGCGCAAGGCCTTTCCCGACCACTGGTCTTTTCTCCTCGGCGAGATCGCCCTTTACTCCTTTGTGGTCCTGCTCCTCACCGGCGTGTACCTCACCCTGTTCTTCGACCCGAGCATGACGGAGAGCGTCTACACCGGTTCCTATGTGCCCTTGCAGGGCGAGAGGATGACGCAGGCCTACACCACCACCATTGAAATCAGCTTCGCCGTGCGCGGAGGCCTGCTGATCCGTCAGATCCACCACTGGGCGGCGCTGGTGTTCGTCGCCGCGATCGCCGTCCATATGCTGCGGATCTTCTTCACCGGCGCTTTCCGCAAACCGCGGGAGGCCAACTGGATCGTGGGCGTGACCCTGTTCGTACTCGCGCTTCTCGAAGGATTCGCGGGCTACTCACTGCCCGACGACCTGCTGTCCGGTACGGGCCTGAGGACGGCGGCCACCATTGTGGGGTCGATCCCTGTCGTCGGAACGTACCTGGAGTTGTTCGTCTTCGGCGGACAGTTCCCGGGCAATGCAGTGATCCCCCGTCTGTACCCCGTGCACATCCTGCTCGTGCCCGGTCTGATCGTGGCGCTGATCACCGCTCATCTCATCCTGGTGGTCTATCTCAAACACACCCACTGGGCGGGTCGGGGGAAGACCAATAAGAACGCCGTCGGCTCACCGGCGTTCCCTCACTTCACCGCGAAGACCACAGGTTTCTTCCTCATGGTGTTCGGCGTGCTGACCTTGCTGGGAGCGCTCGCCCAGATCAACCCCGTATGGAAATACGGCCCCTACCGCGCCAGCCAGGTATCCGGTAACGCACAGCCGGACTGGTATGTCGGGTTCCTGGAGGGCGCGCTCCGGCTGATGCCGCCATGGGAGACCGACATCGCGGGCCACACCATCATGTGGAATGTGTTCATTCCTACGATCGTGCTGCCAGGATTGGTCTTCACAGCGCTGTTCCTCTATCCCTTTTTCGAGAAGTGGGTGACGGGCGACCGCGGGGAACACCATCTGTGCGACCGGCCGCGCAACCGGCCGACCCGTACGGGGCTCGGCGTGGCGGCCATCGTCTTCTACGCCGTTCTCCTGGTCGCCGGCGGCAATGACGTCATCGCCCTCTCGTTCAGGATTTCGGTCGAGGTCATGATCTGGATCCTCAGAATCGCGCTGATCGCCGCCCCGCTTCTGGCCTTCGCGCTGACCAAACGCCTCTGCCTCGCCCTTCAGATGCGGGACCGCCGTCGGCTGACCGAGGGCGAGGAGACCGGCCAGGTGATCCAGTCGGTGAACGGCGACCTTTCGGAGCGCCACCGTGGCCTGAGCCCGACAGCCCGCCACCGCATCCTGATGCGTGATGTCCCGACGCCCCTGGAGCTCCCCGCAAAGGGCCCGGTCCCGCGTCGGCGACGGCTTCGGACCGTACTGAGCGGCTGGTACTACGGGGACCTCGTGGAACTGCCCGCCACGGACGAGCAACGGTCCCGGATCGCGGAGCTGATGGCGCAGCCGGAGCCGGTCCGTGAGCCCGAGGACTGAGAACCGTCCTCAGTCCTGCACACGCACGTACTGGAAGACCATTCCGAACACCCCGGCCAGGACCACGCCCAGCCCGATCAGGAAGAGCCACAGACCGAACACCACACCGAGGGCGAGCAGGGCCATCCCTGCGGCTGTCAGTGACGGCCAGATGCTGTGCGGAGAAAAGAAGTCCACCGGGCCGGACCGCTCATGGACGTGCCCGTCCCCGCGGTCCTCGGGACGCAGTCCCTTCCTCCGGAAGTTGGTGGCGAAGAAGAACGTGACCAGCAACGCCATGAGGAACGAGACGGTGAGCGCCGCCGTGCCCGTCGGATCACGGGACCACACGGCGTAGAGAACATCGGTCACGAGGAAGAACCCCGCGACTCCGGCGAAGAGAATGGCCTCCGCTGCCGGTGGTGGTGCCGTGCCATCGGGTGGTGGAGAGCGACGGCGGCCTCGGCGGGTTCGGCGGTGGTCTCGAA